>JASJDR010000139.1 GCA_030065615.1 Xenococcus sp. MO_188.B8
TGATCAGGTATTTGTTTGAGATAGTCGATTAAGCTTTTATCCATGATTTTTTTGAACTAGAAGCGCAAATATCTAGTTTCTCATCTTCCAAGCTTTAATTTTCATCTTCTTACTCTGGAATGAAACAGCCCTGCTAGGGCAAGGGGGATTTGGACGTACCTATTTAGCTGAATATTCCCGTCGTTACAATCAACCTCGGGTTATTAAAAGACTAATAACTAGAGACGATGACCAAAATCAACAAAAAATCAAGGAATTATTTGCCAGAGAAGCAGAGCAACTTTGCCATTTAAACCATCCTCAGATTCCCAAATTGTATGAATATTTTGAAAAGGACAATAATTTATATCTGGTGCAGGAATTTATCGATGGTATGAGTCTTAGTGAAGAATTTGAGCAACAAGGAGCTTTTGATGGACAAAAAATCCAAACTATTTTAGAAGAACTGCTACCAATACTAGTCTATATTGAAGAAAAAAATCTTCTCCATCGTGATATTAAACCTGCTAATATTATGCGTCGCAGCAGCGATGGAGTATTAATGTTAATTGACTTTGGTGCTGCCAGAGTAAAAACTGGCAGAGATCCAAGTGTTTTAACTGCTATCTATAGCCCTGGCTATGCTGCCATAGAACATATAATGGGGAGACCAGTTAAAGCAAGTGATATTTATAGTCTGGGAATAACTTGTATTCGCCTACTAACTGGTTGTTTCCCCTCTGATGCTAGGGATATGATTTATGATGATCAGGAAAATTGCTTGTGCTGGAAGGAGTATGTAGAGGAAAGGAATATTAAAGTTAGCGAGCGATTAGTAGCGATTTTGGACAAGATGGTGGCTTCTTCTCTTAGAATTCGCTATCATGATGCGCAAGCAGTTCTTAAAGATTTATTGTTTCCTATTTCTCCCGTCCCATCCCTACCAAAAGTAGTAGAAACTGGACATAATTCTACTGTGCCTCAAACTTTTTTTGGACAATTACTCTCATTAGTACAATCTTCGAAAAGATTTGGATTACTAGCTAGTGTTCTTGCTATTTTGACTGGAGTTGTGGGAATAAAAGGTTATTTATCAGATAATAATAATGCTTTTCTAAAAAGTTTAGAAACTCTGGAATCTCAATACCAACAAGGAAAATATCAAGATTGTTATCAATCAGCCATAGATAATCTTAATCAAGATAATAGTGTAATTCAAGAATGGATAAGTAAATGTGGTTTAGAAGTAGCAAAAATTAATGCAAATGCTAGTAATTATAGCGATGCAATCATCATTGCGCAAACAATACCTAGTACAGTAGCTAACTATCAACAAGTGAAAGATAATATTAACAATTGGTCAGAAAAAATTTTAGAATATGCAACTGAAGTTTACAAACAAGGAAAACTAGAAGATGCTATAAAAGTTACCAATATCATTCCCAAAAATACTATTGTTAAAGCTAAGCTTCCTAAGCTAATATCTCAATGGCAACAAGAAGAATTAAGACATAAAACTATTATTAATAATGCCCAAAATTTATCAAAACAAACTGAATGGGATGCTGCAAAAAAGGAAGTGGGGAAAATACCTAATGATTTTGTTTTCTGGAGAAAAAAAGCTCAATTAATTTTAAATAAAGCTAATGCTAATCAGAAAATAAATGCACAGGGGCTACGTGAACTACTAGAAGAAAAAAAGTGGAAAGAGGCAGATAAAAAAACAGCAAGGCTGATGTTACAAGTTGCTGAGAGAGAAACAGAAGGCTGGTTAAGGAGAGAAGATATCAATAAATTTTCCTGTGAATATTTACGCATCATCGATCAATTTTGGCTAGAATCTAGCCAGAGAAAATTCGGCTTTAGCGTGCAACAAGAAATCTGGCAAAAGAATGGAAGTCCTAATGAAAGTAGTGAGGATAAAAATGTGAAAGATTGGAGAAACTTCTTTATTGATGTAGGATGGAAAACTGATGACTCAGGAATAGAAAGCAGTTCAGGGTATGTGAAATATGAAAATTTAATAGGATTCAGAGACCTAACCACAAGTAGAAGGGGCAACCTTCCGGCGACATTGAACTTGGTACAAGATAAGTTAGATATTTATTTTATTGTGCAGCGAACTTTAGGCTGTGGACCATAGCAATTTCAGGCAATTAGTCAAGCTTACTTTTAGGGATTTTCTCTACGAATTCATAGGTTTTTTGATAGTTCGATACCTTTGACAGTTCAGTTATCAATTATCAGTTTTTGCATGACCTTTTTCGCTTTCCAGGCAAGCTGATAACCTCTAAGACCCAATGCTGAAACATTTCAAGACAAGCTCAAAAGCAATTTCTCGTATTTCGCAGCTGAAGCAAAAGAATGAGTAACAAAAAATAAAAGCGATCTCTTTCAAGAGATCGCCGACAAAATAACCAATATTAATTGTCTAACTAAGGTAGAAGTTAACTTCTGCCCTCTGCCTTGGTTTAAACAGAAGACTCTTGTTGTTGATAGAGATAGTAATAGCGTCCCCGCATCGCCATTAATTCCTCATGAGTTCCTTGTTCCTCAATCGAGCCCGCATCCATCATCACAATCAAATCGGCATTTTTGATGGTTCCTAAACGGTGTGTGATAAAGAATACTGTGCGACCTTTTAAAGCCTCTTTGAGATTGCGTGACACCTCTTGTTCTGTGCTGTAATCTAAGGCACTAGTCGCCTCATCCATGACCAACATTGCTGGTTGTTGTAAGATAGTACGAGCGATCGCAATTCGCTGTCTTTGTCCACCAGAAAGAGCCGAACCCCGCTCTCCTACCCTAGTATTGTAACCATTAGGTAAGCCCATAATAAATTCGTGGGCAGCGGCAATTTGAGCAGCAGCAATAATCTCTTCTGTGGTAGCATCAGGGTTAGTTAGGCCAATGTTCTCCATCACAGTGCCCTCAAACAAGAGAGTGTCTTGGGGGACAACTCCCACTTGGCGACGGAGAGAATAAAGTTCTACACGGTTAATGTCATAACTATCCACCAAAATTCTGCCACCTTCTGGTTCATAAAGACGGGATAGGAGCTTGGTTAGAGTACTTTTTCCAGCACCACTCTCCCCGACAATTGCCGTAAAGGTTCCCGGCTCAATATCCAAAGAAACATTGTTTAATTGTAAAGGACCAGTAGTTTTGAAACGGAAAGAAACATTTTCATATTGAACTCTGCCCTTAATTGCTGGCATCGGGATATTAGTTCGGTCTTCTTCTGCTTCATCTGGATGATCGACAATATCAGCCAATCGTTCTAGAGATAGAGCAGTTTCTTGGAAATTCTGCCAGAGTTGAGCCAAGCGCATAATGGGGGAAGTTACATAGCCAGAGATGATCCGGAAGGCAATTAACTGTCCCAAGGTGAGTTTGCCATCTAGCACTAAGAAAGCACCCATCCCAATAATTAAGACCCGAGATAACTTATTGAGGAAGCTACTAGCCGTACTGGCTAAGGTAGAAGTAATGACTGTTTTAAAGCCAGTAGAAACATAACGCGCATATCTTTCTTGCCATTGCCAACGGGAACGTAATTCAATATTTTGCGCTTTAACAGTTTGGATACCAGTTAAAACCTCAACTAAGTAGGATTGGGTTTCTGCATTGCGCTCGGCTTTAACTCGCAATTGTCGGCGAATAGTCGGCGAGAAAATTAAGGTTAAAACAACAAATATCGGAATAATCCCTAGAGATACAGCCGTTAACAAAGGACTGTACAAAATCATGACCCCAATATAGACTACGGAGAAAACCGCATCCAAAACTACAGTCAGAGCCGTTCCTGTTAAAAACTGACGAATTCTTTCTAGTTCGTTAACCCGAGTTGAAATTTCCCCTACTGGCCGTTTTTCAAAGTAGCGCAGCGGCAAACGTAGTAGATGATCGATAATTTCTGACCCTAAAGTTAAGTCAATCCGATTGGTAGTATCGACAAACAGATAAGTTCTTAAAGTAGTTAATAATGCTTCAAAAACATTGAGAACAATCAGAAATGTAACTAAATAACCTAGGGTATCAACACTGTTTTGGCTAATTACTTTATCGATAATCACCTGAATCATCAGGGGATTAGCCAAGGCAAATAACTGAACAAAAAACGAAGCTATAAAAACTTCCATCAAAATACGCTTATGCTTTTGTATCGAAGGCCAAAACCAACTTAAGCCAAAGCGTTCTTGGGGAGTTTCTTTGGTTTTTTGAAGTAATAAAACTTCTCCCACCTCATCCCAGGTTTCCAAAAATTCTTCTGGTTGATAACGACGCAGTCCAATTTCGGGAACCGCAATTACCAATTCTTTTTCACTAATATCGTAGACAAGAGCTAAACTGTCCTGCCAACGGACAAAACAAGGACCTTCCAAACGAGTAAAAGCTTTGGCTGGAATATTGACCAGTTGTGGGTTAAGCCCCATTAATTCCGAAACTGCACCGCATAGGGGCAAAGAAAAAGAGTTGGTTCTTTTTAACTGCTCCGATAATACTCTATTGATTACCTCTTTGCGGAAAGGCATCTGAAAGTATTTGCTGATCATTTGAAAGCAAGCTACGCCCACCTCCAGAGTAGTGCGTCCACCAACAAAGGGATAATCTTTCTTCCCAATAGTGACTTCTTCTTCTTCCTCATCCGCAATTACGGGTAAAGGCTCATCGGTTTGGATTGCCTCTTTGTCCCATTCGATATGAATTGGAAGATTGTCAGATTGGGTTTGCTGAGGAGAAAATATTTCCTGTCCATCGGCATCTTCGCGATCGCCAAAAACCCATTTATTCCGGGGAATTGATAGCAAACGGGCTGGGTTATCACCGGTGACATTGAGAGTTTGACGCTCTTTCGTCAAGCTAAGATGAGAACCCACGGGAAAATCTTCTATGGCACCACCACCACTGACTAGCCAAACCCGTTCTGGATCATGAAGCGGTGCGACAAGCTCGCTATTTAAGTTATTCTCTCCTGGGGGAAGATAATAAATTTTGGCTTCTGAGGCAGCTTCTAGGGCGAGATCTTTGAGTTTCCAGTCTCCTTGGGCTTCTTTTTCAAGTTGAATCCCCAAAAGGTCAAAAATCTCGACATTAGCTGGTTTTTCTTTGAATTCTCGGCTCAGTCCAGGATATTGCTCAACTAAACGGACAAATTCATCATTATCCAGCGCTAAACATACAACCTCTGTACTTGCCATAGCGGTTTCGCAGGCAATGCCTCGGGCTAAGTTCACCCAGCCGATAATTTGTCCTGGTTTAAGTTTTTCGAGGGTTGTCGGCATTTTCGTTCGCGGATCATATCCGAGAACTCGAACTTCTCCTTCAGAAACAATTGCCACTTGTCCCTGCATTTTGTCTCGCATGACCATAACTTTACCGACACTAAACCTCAGCGGTTTTAGCTTAGTGGCTAGCTGGGAAATTTCCTCGGCAGGAAGTTGATTGAACTGCGGAACAAGAGATAGAAACTGTTCGACAAGTTGATGTGTACTTGTATTACTCATGCTTTAAGTAAAATTAACTGGTCACTGGGCTGGGTATTGCTGGTTCAGGGAAAAATGACACTTCTTCAGTGGTTTGTTTATTGAGCCACTGACGAAACATTTCATCTAACATTCTTTGCCGCATCGGAGGATCAAGCTTGGCCGAAATGAAATTTTCTAGTCTAATAATGACGATCCATTCTCCGATACGAGTTGGGGGAACCAGATCTCCTGGTTGACAAGTATTGAGAATTTGGGCAATTTTGGGGTGAGGAGCATTAATTTCCACCGGCCCGATTAATCCTCCTGTTTGAGCTTCAGCGCCTTGGGAAAATTCCATGGCTAGTTCTCGGAAAGTACCTTCGTTTTCTTGAATTCGAAAATATAATTCCTGTGCCAGCTCTGCTTTTTCAACTCTAATTAAGGAATAGACTACTCTATCTAATTGGGCTTTTCGCTTTAAGAAATAAGATTCTACTTTATTATCCCAATTTTCTTGCTTATATTTTTCAATTTTGATTTTTCTAGTAACTAATGTCTGTAAATTTTCACGGTTCATTCCTTGTCTTTCTAACCAGGTTTGAACCTTCTCGTCTGTGTCGAGTTGATATTGCTGACAAAGTTGTTGATAGGCTTGATCGTATTCGGTTTCTGTATATTCGATATTGGCGATCTCGTTATCAACTAGGATCTCCTGGGCTAGCTTGGGCAGCATTTGGTACTGGGCTAACAAGGGGAAAAGCTCGTCGGAATTAAAAACTCGGTTACCTATTCTTAAAACTACATCCATAATACTTATTGGATTTGACAAATAATCATACGAATCAAGAGTAAAATTTATTCAAAATATTGCAAAATATTAAGTTTCCTCGCTGATTTTTAGGAAGTTATAAATAACATCATTTTTTAACATGATTTTTGCTTTTTGATAAATTAGTAAAATTTTGCTACTCAAATTTAACTTACCGATTGGGGAAATGACATCCTAGAAAAAATCGGTAAATATTAAGATTTGATGGCTCACATCACTCTATTAGTTAACTTCAGTTGAGTTAACTTTTCACCAGTAAAACTACTGCATAGGCGCAAATCCCTTCTTCTCGACCTACAGGCCCTAATTTCTCATTAGTGGTTGCTTTGATACTAATGCGATCGCTGCTTAAATGTAAAATTGCTCCTAGGCGATCGCGCATTGCTTTAAGATGGGGTTTGAGTTTGGGTTGTTCGGCGACAATAGTGGAGTCGAGATTACCAATTGACCATCCTTGATCGGCGATCAGTTGCTGGACTTGTTCTAGTAAAACTAGACTATTGGCCCCTTGCCATTGGGGATCGCTGGGGGGAAAATAATGTCCGATATCACCTAAACTTAAGGCTCCTAGCATAGCATCCATGATGGCATGGGTCAGGACATCAGCATCACTATGACCCAAGAGTCCCAAACTGTGAGGAATGGCAATGCCCCCTAAAATTAATGGTCTATCTGGGGTTAAGCGATGGATATCGTAGCCATTACCAATGCGAATTTCCATTATATTTAAAACTTCTTAGTTACTGGTTTGTGATGAATCTAATGTTATAAGTCTATCGGAATCTGGTAAATTGCTAGATTATTCACAGGCTTGTTTGGTCACTTGATGGCGATAGCGAAACATATCTTGTAAGCGAGCTTCTACCCACCAACCGAGAATTAACTCCGCTAACCAGCCACCAGGTAATTCATAAGCGATCGCATCTGTCAGTTTGGTTTGTCCATCGATGGTTTCAAACTGATGACGATGCACCCAAGATTTCATTGGGCCTGCGATCTGTTCGTCAACAAATAAAGAGTTGGGCTGACATTCGATATGTTTTGCCAGCCATTTTACAGGTATTGGACCCAGGATCAGACGAAATTCACTAATCGCGCCTACGCCTAATCCCCCTTCACGACGAATAACTTTTACGGGTTGCCAAGGAGGAGTGAGTAACTTCAAAATGTCTGGGCGTTCATGGAATTGCCAGACATTTTCCACTGAAGAATTAATTAAGCTGGAATATTGAAAATGCAACATGGCAAAAATGGATAATAGATTATTGTTGATTATTATCTCTCTCTTGCCTGTTGCGAAAATAATTTTACTAGTAAGGGTTGGATTTAAGCGATCGCACTACCATCAATTTTGGTAATGGCGACAATAGCGGGACGAGGGGGCTGATTAGCCTGGTTACTAGGCCAATTAGAGCCTAAAGGAACTTGGCGTTGTTGTTGAAAACTTACCCCATCGGTGGTTAATAACTCAAAATCTCGGATCTCAGTTGCCATATCTTGACGGATACCGTTTTTTTCCCCTGGATGTTGCACGGAGAGGAAAAGAGTTTTTTGATCATCAGTAAAAAAAGGCCCTGTACATTCGCATTCCGTTGGCCCAATGGCAAAAGGATAAATTTCTCCGGCGTTACTACCCGATAGGGGTACATACCAAAGAGAATTATTACCGAAAACTCCTGTTAGTTTACTACCAGATAAAGCTTCACCGTTATCGCTCCGAGAAGGAACAGCTATATTATGCTTACTGGTGGCCATATCGGTAACCACCCATAAATTGCCATTCTTATCTAGGGCAATGTTATCAGGGTTGGCAAAGCCAGCACCTCCTTTAGCGGGTTCACCACCAGTAGCGATACTACTCCAACGGAAAGTTAAAGCAGCAGGATCTTGATTATCTTCTTCTAGCTTAACTAGCCAGCCATATTCATGGGGGGTTTCTCCCTCTGGCCCTTGAAAGATCGCTAAATCAGCCCCCCCATCGCCTCCAGGAGAGCCAGAAGTAAAGGTAATGAATAAAGTCCCATCTGCTGCCACAATGGTCGCTTCAGGACGGGCAGTACAGGTAACTCCTGCAGCACTGGCGGCATAGTGAGCATCAATTAGAATTGCTCCCTGTTGCTCTTGGGAGTTATCTCCTTGATACAAGTCACCAAGGATTTTAAATTGTTTTCGATAGGTCTCAATCTCCAGCTCGTTGGTAATTTCGACTACCCCTCCTTGTGAACGATCTGGGTTGGGTAGTTTAACCATGCCTCCTCCTACTGCCGAAGGGTTTACAGGATTTACCGGAGTAGTGAGGGTTAAAGGTATCCATTCCCCTGTGCCATCGGCGTTGAGTTTGGCACCATAAAGCATGCCTTCAGCAAATAAGCCAGAGTTACTCTTATCTTGAGGATCTTTGATGGTACCAACACTAATAAACTTATATAAATGTCCGCCACGGCGATCGCAACCCGAATAAACAGCTAGCTGCTTGCCAGCAACAGCCCGAATCCCAAATGCTTCATGGCGATATCTACCTAACCAAGTATGTTTGGTGCCATAATCATCAGGATTGGCCGGATCGACCTCTACTAACCAACCGTATTTATTGCCAGCTAAACCAAAGACATTGGCGTTACCATCCACATCTTCATCATTAAGGATAAAAGGCTGCGCTGAAGGACTCATCGCTGAACCATCGGCCATTACTACTTCAGGGATTTGATATTGTACATTCTCTTCAGCACTCAATACCGTGCCCCAAGGAGTTGTGCCACCGGCACAATTTTGAAAGGTTCCAATAATGCGATCGCCTAAATCATCTTCATAACCTAGTTTATTTTTCTTGTTAAATACTTTTACCGCTGGCCCTGTAGACTTTAGGAGCTGTTTGGGGTTATCTAAGCCAGAAATGCCCGTAATACGGCGATCGCTCTCTCTAAAGGTGCGCTCCCATTGACCTGAAGAATTACGACGAACAGAAATTATGCCAATGCCTTGATCGATCAAACCTTCCCGAGATATTTCTTGAATTTGAGCTTTTAAAGGACTATTATCAGCCAAGGTGAAAGCATCAATTTCATCTTCTTCATTGGTCTCTGCTATTACCTCTGTGAAAGGTAATTTTTTACCAATGACTGTCGAATAAGAACTTATCCAAGTCTTGCCACTGATATATTCAAAATTAATCGTCAAAAAGCCCTCATTAGGAGCAGTTTCCACCAAGGAAATATAGTCATTGTTATAACCAAAACGGGAATCGCCAACGCGATCGCCCCAAGCGGCAATTACTTGATATGTATAGCCGCTCGGTAGTATCAGATCGTCCTGCACTTCATAGGTCGCATAACGAGTTATTTGTTCTGACGGTGTAATTCCTTCAATTTGAAGCGGTAGGGAAACTTGGACGGGGGAAAAGGGTAAATTACTCTTGGTGGCTGCTGTAGCAGCTTGGTTTAGTTCTGAGTACAAAAAAGACTTCTGTTTCTGATTAATTACAGAATTGAGAGCAAAAGAACCAGCAGTTGTACCCAAAAAAATTAAAAAATTGCGTCTGCTAACAGTCATAGTCAAGATAAGATATCGAAATTTTAAATAGATACTACAATAGAACCTTTCTATTAAGAATGGGTAAAATTTATATTAAACTTTTCAAACTACAGCAATCCGATTTGAGTCATGAAAAATGACTAGGAGGAAAGGCAAGAGGCAGACGTTCTTTTCATAAATGATTTAAGATTACTATCTAGTCGTTTTTACTTTCCGTAGAGGCTCGCTATTTTTAGTTAAATCAAAAATTGACCATTAATTAAAATTTTAATTTACATAATTATCATGCAAATTTCATCATAGTTTATCAGCTATTACCAGGCTTATAAATTCTTTTTTATTGAGCCCATATGCACGAAAAAACATCAACTAATTATTCAATACAAAATATTAATACGTTAACCACTAGTAAATAATCATAAAAGAGATTTTGCCCCCATAAAGAATCAACAATAGTTATTATTTACTGGAAAACTTACAGAATTAACGGAAAATATTATTCTCGAAAACTTATCATTAACAATATAATCATAGTATATTAGTTTGGATAGAGAACCCAAAAAATTTATTGCTTTAATGTCACATTATTCAATGTAAAGCATAAATATACCCATTCTTACAGCCAACATATATTACATCTTTGTAGATGCTCGGAGTTGCAAACTTTTCAGGATAAAATCTAAATTTCATTAGTTCAATCAAAATTTTTTGTCCCAGTTTATTAATCAAAAATTTCAACCGTAATAACTCAAGTTGCTAGTTATTGAGAAAGAGAAAGAAAAGTAAGAAAATCTCTCCAGAAGAGATCTAGCTAGGAGAAAAGAAAATGATTGATGAAATTGTAGCAATTTATGCGATTGTGGAAGATTTACTCAAAGCAATTGGACATCAAAAAGATTGCCGTATTGAAATGAGTGATGCCGAAGTAATTACTGCTGCTTTAGTCGCAACTAGAATGTCAATTATCAATGTCGCCCGCACCGGCAAGTTTTCTAGCGATCGCTCGATTCAGGAATATTGCGAGGATATTTGGCAAGCAGAAGCTGTGCCGATTGCGATCGAAGAATATAGTCAAGCCAATGCGGGGTTACAAGTAAATAATTAACTAGCTTTCTGGGGAATTTCTTTCCTTAACCTAAAGAACTTTAAAGGGGCGAATTCACTTCGCTCCCAAGTCTTCATCTATCAGATGGTTAAACTTCGAGGATAACTATACTATTAAGATCATAAGCTAAGTCTAATTACTCAAATTTTGAGTCTGAATAGCAGTTATGGCAATAGTATTGATAATGTCATCAACAGTACAACCACGACTGAGATCGTTGACTGGTTTTTTCAGACCTTGAAGCACCGGGCCGATTGCCAGTGCCCCAGTTTCTCTTTGCACGGCTTTATAGGTATTGTTTCCGGTATTTAAGTCGGGAAAGATCAGCACTGAAGCTTGTCCGGCAACCTGGGAGTTAGGCATTTTCTGAGAGCCAACGGTTAAATCTACCGCCGCATCATATTGAATTGGCCCTTCAATTTTGAGCTCGGGTCGTAGTTGACGAGCGATCGCCGTTGCGGTTCGGACTTTTTCTACTTCTTCTCCTTTCCCTGAAGTACCAGAAGAATAGGATAGTAGGGCAACTTTGGGTTCAATGTCAAAGGCGGTAGCTGTATCGGCCGAAGAAATAGCAATTTCTGCTAACTGTTCCGCATTGGGATTATGATTAATGGCACAATCACCGTAGACGAGTACTCGATCTTCGAGGCACATAAAAAAGACGGAAGAAACCAGAGAACAACCAGGTTTCGTTTTAATTAATTGTAAAGCGGGTCTCAGGGTATGCTGGGTTGTATGAATTGAACCGGATACCATGCCATCCGCGTCCCCAGCATAGACCATCATCGTCCCAAAATAGGAGACATCCAGTAGATATTCACGAGCTAGTTCTGGCGTTGCCCCTTTATGCTTTCGTAACTGATAAAATTGTTCGGCATAGGACTCGACTTTATCGGATCTGGCAGGATCGATAATTTGCAGCCGACTCGTATCTAATGAGATGCCATTTTGATTAATAATTTGTTCGATTTTCTCTGGTTTACCCAAAAGACTTAGCTCGACAAGATCACGATTTAAAAGAAATTCTGCGGCTTTGAGAATGCGGATTTCTTTACCTTCTGGAAGCACGATATGTCTTTTTTGCGATTTGGCTTGTTGCAATAGATTGTAGGTAAACATCTTGGGGGTAATCCCTTTGATTTGAATCTTATTAATTTGCTCTTCTAGTTGACTCAACTCGACATAATCGTCAAATAGTTGGATGCTCAAAGTAATTTTTTCACGATCGCTGGGAACCAAAGAAGTATTAACCTGTTTAACTAGTTCAGAGGTTTCATAAGTATTAGTGGGGATAGAGAGAATGGGCAGCGGATCGTAAAGACCGTCAATGAGTTTCCTAATGGAGGCATCTGGTTGCAAGTCTCCTGAGAGCAAAATCCCTGATAAATGGGGATAATTGACTGATTGATGAACTTGTAGCAATCCCACAATTAAATCACTGCGATCGCCTGGAGTAATCACTAAACTATCTTCTTTCAGTCTGGTAATCGCATGTTCTAACCGCATGGCAGCAATTACATAACCAAGTATCAAATTATCCAGTCGCTGCTCTCCATAGAGAACTTCTGCATTGAGCTGTTGAGCAATTTCTCTAACTCTGGGACTGCTGAGTTTTGGTTCATAGGGAATCACGGCCAGTAAATAATTACTCTTGCCAAATTTATTTTCTAGGGCCATTGGTAGTTGTTCTAGAAGTTCTGGATTAGCTTTATTAAAAACTATGCCCACAACTTGACATTCCCGAGCTAGATAGGATTTGAGCGACATCTTAACAGGCGCGATCGCCTCTCGTACAGTCCGGCGCTCGGCGTTACCTAAAATGAGAATGGGGCAGCCTAAATTTTTAGCGATTTCCGTATTTAAATTAAATTCAAAAGCGGAGACTTGCCCTAGATAATCAGAACCCTCACACAAGATAAAGTCATAATTTTGCTCCAAAGTCTTATACTTGAAAATAATTTTGTCTAACAGTTCATCGTAGTTGCTACGACTGATTAGTTCCTGAACTTCCTCGACGTATAAGCCAAAAGCTTGCTCATATTGTTGATTTAGAGCAAAATAAGTCAGAATTAAATTAATATCTTCATCTGGTTTGCCAAGGGGCTGTTTTCTGATTACTGGCCGAAAAAAAGCCACCTTATTCGTTTTTCGAAGAATTAGTTCGATAATTCCCAATGAAATCAGGGCTTTTCCACTCCCTGCTTCAGTCGTACTAATGTAGAGAGAACTGGTCATAATGGGGGATTGCGAGAGTTGAAAGAATTAATTCTATACTAAATCCTGTTAATATTGTATTGCATATTTATTACCAAAGGGTTAAATTTAAGGAAAAAGCTATAGATGCCTCTCGGGAAAATGGAATTGCTCAATCCGACTCCTTCGCACTTGTTCTCCATTTTCGTAACTTAATATCAAAGCATTTGACATCATAAAAAACACTCTTTAGTCAATATAGATTAGGGATTAGAGGCGAGCTGAATTTTCAAATATTTTTAGTGACTATCTCTTTTTTTATTATTAAATTGTCATAGCTAGTCTAGAAGAGCTAAATTCTTTATCTCCAAGTATTTTATCACTTTAACTTTGAGCAAACGATATTCTTCCTCAGCCTCTGTTCTCAGGAGAGTTTGAGAATCACTAATTAGGTCGCGATCATGATAACTGGAAGCGGATGTCAATTTTGAATATCGCACGGAGGGGTAAGTTTTCCAGCGATCTCTCGATTCGGGAATTTTTGAGATTGCTATTTTAGTCCATTTAATTGGCGAATTTCAGCTACACTATAAAATCTAGTTCTTTGAAAATTTGCTCGAAACATAATTTAATTTACGTCTATTTTAAATTAGTACGAGGATAGAAAAGGGAAGAAAATGAAATTATCAGTTTTTCAATTTCAATCCTTCGTATAATATGACTTATTATTCAAAATGAACACGATCGCTTATCTTTACATAAATCCATTATTAGAGTCTCCCCCTGATAAAAATATTTGGGGACAAGAAGTTGATTCTATTTATCAAGATTTAGGTCAGCGTCAACAGTTACTACAACTAATAACTGAATCTCAGCAAAATCCTCCTGATAATCTGTTGATTCGTCGTTTAGAAGAATTAGGAGATAATATTAATGAAATTGGCGATCACCTTAAATTATTAGAGTCTTTGGGAATAGAAATTATTGCTATCGAACAAGATTATCAATCCTCTAACTTTGCTAAGGAAAATATTCAAGATACCAAGCTTGCTTTAATGCAATTATTAGAAGAAGTTACTATTAATAAAAGAAAAGAGCGTCTGATTCAAGGTCATGCGCGTAATCGTCTGAAAGTTTTACCTCCTCCAGGAAAAGCACCCTATGGTTATCGTCGTGGACAGGATAAATATATTATCGATAAAAGTACTGCTCCTGTCGTTAAAGATTTTTTTGAACATTTTCTTCTATTTGGCTCTCTTCGGGGTGCGGTGAGATATTTAGCCCAAAGATATGGTAAAAAAATTGCTCCTTCCACGGGAAAGAATTGGTTGACTAATCCTGTATATCGAGGAGATTTAAAATATAAGAATAATCAAGTAATATTGAATACCCATGCGGCAATTTTAGATCGAGAAGAGGCTGCCCAAATAGATCGAATATTACGGCGTAATAGTCGTTTACCATCTCGGACGGCTAGTGCACCTCGTTCTTTAGCTGGATTAATTACCTGTCAAGAATGTCAATTGCCGATGACGATCTCACGAGTTACCCAAAGAAATAAAAAACAAGAATATCTTTATTTACGATGTCATGATTGTCCGAAAAAAACTAAATGCAAAGCAATTAATTACCAAGAAATTTTACAATTAGCTATTACTAAGATATGTCAGGAGTTACCGATCGCAGTTGATCAAGTCAATCTCCAAAATATAACGATATTTAAAGATCGGATCAAAGCCACAATTAAACAAAAAAAAGAAATTCTCCTACAATTACCAACCTTGCAAGAGCAAAATATTCTCGATCAAGAAACTGCTAACCTAAGAAGTTATAAGTTACGGACAGAAATCTCAGAATTAGAAACTCAACTGGCACAACTTCCGCCAGAAAATTTAAAAGCGATCGCAAAAACAGTTTCAATTCCGCAATTTTGGTTGGATTTATCAGAATCAGAAAGAAGATTTTACTTTCGTGAATTTATTAAACAAATTGAAATTGTTCGTTTAGCTAATAATCAATGGGATTTAAAATTAGTTTTTATTTTCTAAATTTTAATAGTGTTTTTCAAGCTAGGAAAATACAAATATAATTTTTATCTCGCGCCAAGACTCTAAAAAGCTAAGAGAGACTCAAAAAATTTTTTCTTCATAGTAAACCTGTTTGCCATCAGCTTACTCTTTGTATTAAGATCTGTAAACAGTAATAGCCTTGATAGTGGTTGTAGTTAATGAAGTATAAAATTGGTTGGGATAATTTTGCACAGGAAGTAAGTCGCTCAGATGAATCAATTAATCTGGCTAGAGCTAGTTTATATTGCGCTCAAGCGGAGTATCCCGAGTTAGAGGTAGCAAAATATTTACAGCAACTCGATCTAATTGCCGAAGATATTGCTGTCAAATTACTGTCAGAACGCTATCCACTACAAATAATTAAAACTATTAATGATCATCTTTATAATTGTTTGGAACTTAGAGGTAATAACCAAGATTATTATAATCCTAAAAATAGTTTTTTAAATGATGTCATTGATCTGCGGACAGGGATTCCTTTAACTCTCTCTATTATTTATTTAGAAATAGCTAAAAGACTTGATTTCCCCATGCTTGGTATTGGAATGCCAGGACATTTTATTATTCGCCCTGATTTTGATGATTCGGGAATTTTTGTTGATGCTTTTAATCAGGGAGAAATTTTATTTAAAGAAGACTGTGAGTCAAAAATACAGCAATTATATCAACAGCCAATAAAATTAGAACCTCGGTTTTTAGCGCCAGTTAACAATAAGCAAATTTTAGCGAGAATGTTAACTAACCTCAAACAAATTTATCTTCATCGTCGTCAATATAATAATGTTTTAGCCATCATTACTGGGCTGTTAACTTTGTTTCCTAATAAGCCGAATGAATTACGCGATCGCGGTTTACTATACTATGAACTCAAGCATTGGCAAGCAGCGTATAAAGATTTACAAGCCTATCTCAAACTTGCAACCTATGGAGATGAATATCAAATGATTCAAATGCTTCTAAATAAAATTGAAAACAGCTTGCTCTAATTAATAATTAATATTTTTCAATTAACCAATGTATATTAGTGTTGTTATCCCCACTTATAATCGTTTACCAATTCTCAGAAAATGTTTAACTGCATTAGAAAAACAAAATCTCGATCAAAATATTATTCAAGAATATGAAATCATCTTAGTTGATGATGGTTCAACTGATAATACTTTAGAATGGCTTGCCGAAAATAAAGTAAACTTTCCCCATCTTAAAATCTTTCAACAAAATCATCAAGGCCCCGCAGCAGCGAGAAATTTAGGCATCGAAAAAGCGACAGGAGATACTATTGTTTTCATTGATAGTGATTTAGTTGTTACCGAAAAATTTTTACAATCCCATGCTGATACTTTAATATCGGGAGCAGCAAAAATAAATAGCGATCGCGTTTTTACCTATGGTGCAGTAATTAATACTTGTAACTTCGAAAATCCCACCTCAGAACCTTATAAAATTACTGACTTTTCTGCAGCTTATTTTGCTACAGGCAATGTCGCGATCGCGAAAAAATGGCTAGAAAAAGTCGGGAAGTTTGATACCCAGTTTCATCTCTATGGTTGGGAAGATTTAGAGTTAGGAGTTAGGTTAAAAAAGTTAAACCTAAAACTTATTAAATGTCCTGAAGCAGTGGGCTATCATTGGCATGCGCCTTTTAATCTCGAACAAATACCAAATCTGATCGATAAAGAAATCCAACGGGGTAGGATGGGAGTTGTTTTTTATCAGAAACATCCTACTTGGGAAGTAAAAATGATGATTCAGATGACAATTTTACATCGGATACTCTGGGGAGTTTTATCTTTAGGTGGCTTTTTAAATGAAAAAACAATGAAGCCGTTATTGAAGTTTTTGATATCCCAAGGGAAACCTCAATTAGCTTTAGAAATAGCTCGTATTTTTCTCAATTGGTATAATGTCCAAGGAGTTTATCAAGCCTATAGAGAAATTAATAATTGATAGCAAGTAGGGTGGGCATTGCCCAACCTACCATTAATTGCTTCTATCATTTCAAAATTGTCTATGGGCGAGGTAATAACATTCTCGATTCTATTTCTTTCCAAGTCTTTTGCGAAACTCTGACTGCTGCATTCTTACATTCAATTATTAAGCGATTGGCATAGAAATAATTATCCAAATTTTTAACTTCATCTTCAGATAATTTCATAGTATCAGGAGTTGTATGGAATGCTGCAAACCAGGTTTTTAAAAGTTTATCAACAAAGGTTTGTTCTGACTCAAAATGAGCTTTGACCTCAGCGAGTAAACCGCGGTGGTTCCCTTTGAGTGCTCCGAGATAGTCATTTTCACTTTCGATAATCAGCTCGGCTGTTTTTTTTGAGTATTGATCGCATCAAAGGCAAACACAACTCCTTTGAGCGCCAGTTGCTCAATCATTTCTGGCAAGGCTTTAATCTCATTGGTCTTGCTCTCAATTTCGTCGGGAGGCAAGATTAAACCTCGTTCCACTAGATAACCCGTAACCATCATGATTGCTGGATGGGACTGACAATGGGGATTATCAGTTTCTCTCATAAAGGAGTGCTTGAGCACTTTGCCATCGGCAGCTACGGTCTCTCCAGGCTGGGGAGTGATCTTAAAGAAGCCACTGAGACTTTGGGCGTAGCCCTCTTCGTCCGTTTGTCATAGAACACGGCGAATTGTGCTGTAGGAAGGTAAGCGGTTTTTCTCTGGTTTGAATAGCTCCAACAATTCATGGTGATAGGACTTGAGCCAATCTTATAATATACGTCTAGTGTGAATTAGAAAAAAATATAAAAAGAGTGTATGATTAGTACACTCTTATATCGCTTCTCAAAATAATTGACTAAAATTATTTCTGAGTTAATCTAGTCAAAACTTTGTTAGAACGTTCAACAAAAGTCTTCATTCCTTCAGCATCAAAAGCCTTTTGAGCCATCAGTGCCAAATCATAAACATGAAGACACATCAAATTAACTAATTCCCCAGACTGAGAAGTACCGGTCGCATCGATAATTGCTCCTTTATTAAGATCGACAATATTCTCAATCAAGGGATGACTAGTATTAATTAATAGGACATGATCTTCAGGGAATGCCATCGCTTTTTCTTGCATTAAAGCCGTCATTTCCTGGAGTCTCCGCATTGCTTCTGGTAATAATACCATCGCGGGAGGAGTGCCCTGGGGATCTTCTGATTTAATAGATTGGGTTTTGATATTTACTTTGGGTTTGTTGAGAGCTTTTTCAAAGATTTCTTTGATGGTTTCGTTACGAGTTTTGTTAGTAGTAGGATCGACAATTTCCTGTGCTTTGTCATCTTCTACTAAATTTTTATCTAACTCCGAATCAACCCGAGCAAATTGTAAATCACTATGTTCTCTTTCGAGGAAAGGAATAAAGTAATTCGTATCAATGAAAGAATCGAGGAACAGAACTTCTAGACCTTGATTTTTGTACAATTCAACATAGGTTCCTTGAGTGGAAGGATCACTACAATAGAAAACACGATTTTCTTGCGATTCTTTATTGCGATCGCGATATTCCTGTAAAGTAGTATAGGGTTTAGAAGGAGTATTATCTTCAGAAACATTAGACCATTCATCATCCCCGCCCGTTTGGACTTCTACCTTGGGTGCTGCTTCAGTGGCTGCATTTGCTTGATAGGTAGTCTTGTAGATAATAAAGTCTTCTACTTGCTTTTTGAATTTCTCGTTTTTCAGAGAACCATATTTGACAAAAGTTCCCACATCTTCCCAGCAACTAATATATTCATTGCGATCTTCATTGTAAAGAGATTTTAAGCGATCGCCAATCTTTTTCGCGATAAAATCAGCAATCCGACGGACAGTGCGATCATTTGTTAGAGCACTACGGGAGACATTCAGAGGAATATCGGGACTATCGATCACACCTCGTAAAGGCATGAGAAACTCTGGAATAATTTCTTCGCAATGATCGCTAACAAATACTTGGTTACAGAAAAGTTTAATGTGTCCCTGGCTCACGTCAACATCGGGTTTGAGTTTCGGGAAATAGAGAATACCATTTAGCAGGAAAGGATAATCTGTATTCAGATGCACCCATAGCAGAGGATCTTCTTGGAATGGATAGAGATAACGATAGAACTCTAAATAATCTTCTTTAGTTAAATTTTGGGGAGATTCTTTCCATAAAGCACGTCTTTTATTAATGGCTTCTCCATCCAAAATGATTTTCACTGGCATGAAGTCACAGTAGGTTTTAACCAACTGTCTCACCCTTTCGGGTTGAGCATATTCTTTCTCTTCATCTTGCAAGAAGAGAGTAACAGTTGTTCCCACTGTAGTTCTTTCTGAATCAGTTAACTCGAATTCTGGTGAACCATCACAGGACCAATGTACCGCAGTCGCGCCTTCTTTATAGGAAAGGGAGTCAATTTCTACATGCTTTGCGACCATAAAGGAAGAATAGAAACCTAGTCCAAAATGACCAATGAGATCATTAGCGCTTTTTTCGTATTTTTGAATAAAATCTTCCGCACTAGAAAAGGCAACCTGATTAATATATTTTTTCACTTCTTCGATGGTCATGCCAATTCCGTTGTCGGAAACTGAGATGGTGTTCTTGGTGGTATCGACAGCAATCGTAACTTCTCCATCAGGAACTTCTCCGGTCGCTTCTCCCGCTAAAGATGCCATTTTGCGCTTAGAAATCGCATCGACGGCATTAGAAATAAGTTCCCGCAAGAAAATCTCATGATCTGTATAGAGAGATTTCTTGATAATTGGGAAGATATTCTCGGTATGGATCGTGATATTGCCTTTTTCCAGTACAGCCATATTTTTTATCGTATGCTTGCTGATTATTGTATTGTCTATCTAGCGATCGATTCTCACCTATTTTGGCTATAAAATAACTCTGGAGATTACACTACATTCACTATTCGGCTTTCCTCACCTCAGATAGTTTTTGTCAACTGATGTCCCTTTGAGAGACTGAAGTAGCTTCATTCATTATCCATGATGAACCATGAGTTCTTGGTCTCAAAAAAATTTTGACACATTGCTATATCGCTAGAAAGTTATATAATTATAACGGAATTTTGAATCCGCAAGGGAACGCCGACCGAGCAAGGGAATGCGCGAGTTTTACAACTTTTAAAGGCTTCATAAAATAAATTTGATTCCTAGGGTTTTTATAAGACGATCGCACTTATTGCGCAGGAGTACTGCAATATGATTGCGATGCTGAATCAAAGGGGTGTTATCAGGCGATCGCTTTATAGAGTCTACTATGAATAATAAATATTAGTTAATAATATCTAATTTAGTATTATTTATCAAACCACCAAGGATCGGCAAAAGATTGAGTTTTAACTAAAAAAGCCTTTTTCCGCATAAACCTTTTCAGAGCGGCAGCACCCATCCGAGAACCACCCATTCCTGAAAATTTAAAAGCATTTTTTTCTGCTTCGTGAATAAAGGCAGTTAAGCCAGCATCATTAATACTAATCGCACCAGCATCTATGCCTTTAGCTAAAGATATGGCCTCGCTTTCTGAGCCAGCAAACACTGCAGCACTTAACCCATAGCTAGTATCATTGGCCAGATGTACCGCTTCTTCATTGGTGGTAAATGACATAATGGGCATAATCGGCGCAAAGGTTTCTTCGGTCATAATTTTCATAGTATGGTTGACCTGAGTTAATACTGTCGGACGACACCATAAACCACCAGCTAATTCTTCAACTTGGCCTCCACAATGAATTTTTGCTCCTTTCGCGATCGCATCTTCAAGATGTTCCGTAATAATAGCTGCCTGTAGTTCAGCAATAATGGGCCCGATTTCTCCTTCTTTCACCAGAGGATAATTAAGATCAAGTTGTTTTGCTTTAGTGACTAATTGCTCAACAAAATTATCAAAGATAGATTTGGCGACATAAATGCGCTCAATAGAAAGGCAAGATTGTCCTGCATTAACCACAGAACCCCACAAAATAGCTGAAGTTGCTAAATCTAGATCAGCTGAAGCTAAAACAATAGCAGGATCTTTGCCGCCCAATTCTAAAAATGCGGGAATAAATCTTTGTGTTGCTGCTGCTGCAACTTTTCTTCCTGTAGCGACACTTCCGGTAAAGCAAACGAGATCGACCTCTGCTATTAAATTTGCTCCTGTCTCTCCCGCACCCTCTATATAAAGTAAAACATCCCGCAATTCAGGCACAGAGTTAATAGTTTTGGTTAAAGGAGCAATGAAGCGAGGTGCAATTTCACTGGGTTTGGCGATCACAGCACAACCAGCTAATAATGCAGGAATAGTGTCAATGGTCGATAACAACAGGGGAAAATTCCAAGGACTAATTACTCCTACTAGAGGATAAGGAACTAATTGCTGTTGCAGTTGGATAAAACTGATCGCTGTTACTTTATCGGGATCTGGAGACAGTAGTTCTGGTGCTAAGCGACACCAGCGATCTATGCCCGAGATCACTGAGTCAAACTCAATCAGAGTTTCTGACAATCTCCCCGTATCCAGGATTAAAGATGCAATCAGCTCATCTTTATGTTCTAGAAGAGCCTCTTTCCAATCTTGTAAAGCTTTAATACGTCCTGCTACGCCCAAATTTTGCCAAGAAGTTTGAGACTTCCGTAAACGGTGACATTCCGCCTGAAGTTGCGAAGCTGTCAGCGGATTAATCCCATAGTCAATTTTACCTGATCGCGGATTACGAACCTGAATTTGGTTATTCATCTATATTTCCCGAGTATGAATATTAAAAATTACTTCTGATGTGAATTAGATCAAAAATCTCTTAAAGTTCTCAAGAAATAACTCGAACCTCATAAAGACTTTCGATCCAAACCCTGGCACCACCACAGATTGGATTATCAGGACGATACACAACACGACATCCTCCTGGGATCTCTACCTCATGTCCATACTGATTATGATTTCCTTTCTTGACCGTAATCACGGCTTCTTTTTGCTGTTGCTTTTGATTCTGTTTTATCCTGTGTCTGTTAACGTGAATTACTGTTTTGGCTGGCTTTCTGGGATTACGCCAACGCGGAGCGGGGCCTCTTTTTCCTCTTTGAATTATGGGTTTACCTTTGAACAAAGGAATTAACCAAATTTTTCCCGTCTTATAAGCTCCTTCTACTCTCCCTTCAATTAGAAGGACTCGAAGTCGAGGAGTAGAGATATTTAAAATGTTGGCTGCTTCTGAAGTTCCTACTATCATTTGACTCTAACGGTATCGTAATAGTTTTTTTGTTATCTTACGCTTGATGTGAATTAGTTGTGTTCATAAATAG
Source organism: Xenococcus sp. MO_188.B8 (assembly GCA_030065615.1). GTDB lineage: Bacteria > Cyanobacteriota > Cyanobacteriia > Cyanobacteriales > Xenococcaceae > Xenococcus. The sequence goes on from JASJDR010000139.1 coordinate 22,439, forward strand.
CAATCCTATTTCATTTGAGAGAGATGGCATGGGTAAAGGGAAAAGGAAGGATCAAAAATTCTTCTCAACTTAATCAGATTATATGCCTTTATCCCTCTATAATCCCTCTTTTGTCACTACTGGTAATAAAGGAAAGTTTAGGCAGTAAGAAAAGAGAGAAAATCAAATTGATTAGTATAAAAGCGAGAAAGACCAGAAAATTGATTCATCAAATCAATCAACTTTAAGAA
>JASJDR010000140.1 GCA_030065615.1 Xenococcus sp. MO_188.B8
CTGAGAATCATAATTTGTAGGGGCGAAAGGCCTTTCGCCCCTACCTATTGAATCCATATGGTTTCTATTTGGAATGACTATAGTTAGTAAGAAAAAAATACTGTATATCTCGAATAACTAAGATATATCTAGTATAAATTATAGATAGCAATCAAATATTAGCTATGAGCAACAAACTGAGAAATTAAAACTAATGAAGTGAACAAGTTAGAGGACAAGAAGCATAGACAGGATCATTGACAGAACTATCTTGGCCATGTAACCAATGTAACCAACTTACTTCTTGAGGATGAATACCCTTTGCGGTTAAAATTATTGCCCCGACAAAAACTATTAACGAATTCAATGCAACAACACTACTGACTACTAATAAAACAGCACTAGATGGCAATAGAGCCTGTAAGACAACTGTTGCTAAAATACCTACTGTTGCAAATATAACTTGTATTGGGAAACCGACTACTAATAAACAAACAGCTAACGTAAAACTCCATAGCAAAAAGCTTTTAGTTAAAGCTAAATAAATATTTTTTTTCCAGGTATTATTTTGAACTAATTGCATATTCTTATAGGGATTTAAGGATTATCGACAACAACAACAACAAAAGAAGCATTTTCTGAGTGTAATTACTCAGCACTCTTGATAAAAATAAGTATAAGAAAAAATTTCATTCAGAGCAGGTTTTTAAATATTTTTTAACATTTTATTTTTCATCAATGAGTCCCTAGAAAAATGCTTTAACTCGTGATCCCTAGCTATTTTCCTCATATTTGCTTAAATAGAAAACTATAATTGTTTATTGTTATGTATTTAATCTCAGTCGAAATATGTTAAGTTTTATTGTCAGAGCAGGAAGCTTTAAGTACAAAAACTTAAGTATTTATACTTAAATTGATGAATTAGTAGATCAATTGCCAAGTACTTCTTTCGCCTAATTAACACTAGAATTCTCATATTTTGTTGGACAAGTATATTTTTTGGGGAATGCTAAATCTAAGAACAAATAAAATTTTCAAAGTAAAAATTAAGCATGACCAACGGACTAGGTAATCCTTTACCACCACCACCCCCACCGCCATCATTGACCAAAAATGAAGCAAAAAATACTGCTAAAACCAAAACTACGAAACAAGATGCTCGTATTCCCAAGCGTTCTGCTGGTCAACCAACTTTAGAGTATATTATTCGCAATGCCTACGAATCAGGATATTCAGATATTCATTTGGGAGTAGGAGAAGTTCCTCGAATGCGCGATCGCGGAGAGATGGCTTTAACAGACTATCCCAAAACTGATCGCAAGACTTTTATGAGTTGGCTGCATGAAATTCTTTCAGAAGAAGAAGTTCACAAATTTGAAACCACACTCGAATTTGATGGTGCAACCCAATATGATTTTGCCCGAGTCAGGATTAATATCTTTGATACCTTAAAAGGTCCAGCTCTTGTCATGCGTTTAATCCCGTTAAAAATCTTGACATTGGATCAACTGAATTTACCTCCTGTTTTTAGAGACATTTCTGATCATCATAAAGGTTTAATTTTAGTAACAGGTCCGACTGGTTCTGGTAAGTCTACTACTATGGCGGCGATGGTAGACTATATTAATACTGAACATGCCAAACATATTATTACCATTGAAGATCCCATTGAATTTGTGCATCAAAGTCGTCGTTCTCTGGTTAAACAAAGAGAAGTAGGAATTAATACTCTCAAATTTGATAATGCTCTTAAAGCTGCCCTAAGGGAAGATCCAGATATTATTCTGGTCGGGGAGATGCGCGATCGCGACACAGTTAATACGGCTCTCAAAGCTGCTCAAACAGGTCACTTAGTAATGGGAACATTGCATACTAATAGTGCTATTAAAACTATTGAAAGGATTTTGACCCTATATACAGCAGAAGAACAAGATGCCATGCGAGTAGCGATCGCAGAATCTTTAGTTGCGGTAATCTCTCAAGGATTATGCCGTACTACTGACGGCAAAAGAGCTGCCTATCATGACATTTTGGTCAACACCGAAACAATGAAAGATTATATAAAAAGCTCTAAATATGAGGATATGCATAATTTGATGCAACAAGGAGAATATGATGGCATGAACACCACCAATCAATCTCTCTTTGAACTTTATGAAGAAGGCAGAATCAGTGAAGAAACTGCTTTAGAACGTTCTCCCACTCCTAATGAGATGGCAATGATGTTGAGAGGAAGAGTTTAGATAAGGAAGGAGGAACGAGCGGTGCGACCCCGATGCCCTAAAGGATACACCTTCGGATAAGTTTTACTCATCTAGCAGTCAGACCCCGTGGAGGTTTCCTCCGTTTATCCAGAGCACCGATCTGTTTACCCAGCTCCGTGTTCTGGGGACAAGCCCAGCTTCGTGTTCTGGGCAAGGGAACGCTGACCAAGAGAGGGAACGCGCACCAAGAGAGGAAATTTTTGGCCTCATTCTTCACTTTTTTGACAAAATAATCACTTCTGCCTTCGTTTAATAATGTGGTCTGATACCGTAATTACGATATTGCCAATAATCTTTTAAAATGCGATCGTGATCAAAGCAAAGATTGGTGGGGATTTCCCATTGATTGAAGATCGCCAGGCTTTGAGCATCATCTGCCGCTTGAGGTTGACCTTTTGCGATCGCAATAAAGACAATCGCAATGGTATGTTGTCGAGCATCGCGATCAGGATCAGAATAAGTGTGAAACTGCTCAACCAATTTCACATCTAAACTGACTTCTTCTTTTGCCTCTCGAATAGCAGCCTTCTCTGCCGATTCCCCATAATCGACAAATCCCCCTGGAATCGCCCAACCGTAGGGTATATTTAGTCTTTCAATTAATACAATTGGTCGGTCCCGACGATCTATCAACTCAATAATAGTATCTACTGTCGGTGCTGGATTTCGATAAGCCACTTTTAATACTTGTAGTAATTAGGTTTGGGCAAGTTCTTTAATCAAAGCCAAATCAATACTATCGTCTTCTGGTTGAGTAATTTCTGCCTTGATATTAGGACCAAAAAATTTCTCAATTTTAGTTTGTTGTTCTTGCCATCTCTCCAATGAAACCAAAGGAGAGTAAAATTCTAAAACTAGAGTATAAGCGCCATTAGTAGATTGTTCTCGTAAACCAATTAATTCTGGTCTTTCATCATCTGTCGGACTCAAACCAACCTTAGCTAAGGATTCATCAAGATGAGCTTCTTGTCCATAACGATAGCGAGTCACATCAAGACGTAATTGATTTTGAGTAGGAGTTGCTTCTGCTTCTCGTAAAGCAATCACTTCTGATGAAGTAGCCTGAGTGTAGGGGATGGGTTTTAATTCCGCAGCTTTCAACGCAAGACCCCCTAGCAATAAAGGAACACCATAAAATAGTCCTGCGAGATTCAAAGTAGCATTATCGAACGCATAGGCAACAATGCCCACGACGGTTAAAAGACTACCTACCGTGAGTCCCACAAGAGCCAGAGGAATTTTACGTAACATAAGCAAAAATTTATCTAATTGTATATATTTGTTAATAGTACTATTTTTGAGTCCACCTAAAACCAATAAAAAGAATGGATAAATCTACGATTAAAGACCGAGTTAAAACAATTGCCAGTAAAAGACAAGTCTTAATCGACTTACTAGAAAATCCTAGTATTGGTACTCTCAGAGTAGATGTTGACCAAGCATTAGAAGAATTGGATGAATTAATTGAAGAATGTGAAGAAACTTTTCCTGATTGACTTAGTTGGAAACCTTAAAGCTACTGCATCTAAAGCTATGGGTCAAAAATTTGAATCAATATTGTCAAAAGTTTATTACAAAAAGGTCTTTTGGACTGCTCCTTACTTTCTTGCTAGTTGTGGCGGTGTTACTCTTGAGCAAATTAAACAATATGTTCAAGACCAAGATTCTCCTGCTTAGTTTCTATCACTCACTGGCATTCATCAGGGGCTGACTGTTGAGGTTTCCTCAACAGTTTAAACGCCCCGTTCCGACGGCGTAGCCGTGGGTCTTCTGCCAGAAGAGAAAATATTTTATCTCCTTCTGTTTCTTTGTTGAGGATGTAATTTTCATCATAGGGATCGGGAACTCTAAAAGAGTATCTCCCTAAGGAGTCGCCTAGAAACAAGTTCCAAAACGCTTTCAGAGTGTGTATGGAATTCTGTGAGCTAAAAATCCGAAGTTTAATTTTGGACGACTCCTAACTCTGCCCCTTAATATGATAAAAACTCCATGAACGGTGAAGAATTACTATGGCTTTATAAGACAGGAAAACGGGATTTTAGTCGTGTAGATCTTCATCAAGCAGAAATTATTCAAGCAGATCTCCAAGAGATAGATCTTAGTCGTACTGAATTAGATTGGGCAAATCTCAGTGGGACAAATCTCTCTAAAGCTAATCTATCTCGTGCAGATTTAGTCCATGCTAGGTTAATTAGTTCTAAACTAATCGGGACTAATCTCAAAGCTGCGGATTTGTCTCAGGCAGATCTTAGCTGGGTAAATCTTGATCGAGCTAGTTTGATTCGAGTTGATTTGAGTGGTGCCAATCTCAATCAATCTTGCCTGACTAATGCTGATCTTTCCGATGCTAATCTTAGTGGTGCTAATCTGAGTGGTGCTGATCTCAGTGGTGCTAATCTCAGTCGTGCCGATCTTACTGGAGCGGATTTGACAGGAGTAGATCTAAGTGAAGCTAATTTAAGTCGTGCTGATTTGAGTCAAGCTAATTTACATACTGCTGATATGACTCAAGTGAATCTCAATAAGGCAGATTTAAGTGAAAGCAATCTACGCAAAGCCGATTTGACTCAAGCCACAATGAAGGGGGCTAATTTACGTAATGCAAATCTAAAGTCTGCTAGCCTCACTGGAGCCAAGTTAAGAGAAACCTCCACTAGTTTCGGAACTATATCAGGACTGAATTTAGCAGGAGTTAATCAACAGAGTCGAGTCGATCTTTGTGCTGCTAATCTTACAAGGGCTAATCTTAGTGGAGTGAACCTTAAAAATGCTAATCTCAGGTATGCGTTGCTATATAAAACCGATTTACGGGAAGTTAATCTTGTGGGTTCTAGCTTAATTGATGTTTATTTAAGAGAAGCAGATTTGAGAGGAGCTAATCTTAAGCATAGTGTTCTCACTGGAATTAACTTAAAGGGTACAATTATGCCTGATGGAAGTGTGCATCCGTAGGAAAGTAGCTAAGCGTGTTGACATCCTCTCTTCGGCTTGTGCTGTCGGGATTCCCCAGCCCCTAATCCTTAGGAACGGACACAGAATAATACCGGAAAATTGAGAAAATTTTGTTTGATTAGGATCTCCAAAAATGAAATTATACTGTCAAAACCCAACCTACCTAATTTCCAGTCTTATTTAATTTTCATTCCTTAGAGAGGTTCTTGGTTCAACGAGTCCACTTAAACTAACCTACTTTAAGAAAAACGGAGATAAAAAACACCCAGGAGAGAATTTTGATAATTAACATCTTTAATCAAAATCTTGTTGATGAACATTTTGTGGCTCTTCCGACTGAGTCATACCAAAAGATTAGGATAAAAAGCCATTGGTCATAAATTAAGGAATTCAGTAATTTATAAAGAGGGGTCAAAAATCGTGTGAAACTATTAAGAGAAAAAGATTTGAGCGATTGCGGTTGTCAATGAGTAACAACCGAAAACTGAACCGAGATTAGACCAAGAAAACCAAACTGCACTGCCGTGGTTTCAAAGGTCGTATTTAGGGAGCGGAGGGAGCAGGGGCAGAAAAATATCAATTCTTAATTCTCTGTTGAGTCATACTAGCCCAATAAGCACCACCTACTAAGACTAAAAAAGTAAAGTAGACAATGATTTGAATGAGATATAGAGTTTCCCGATAACCGAAGAGAGCTTTTAAGACAACACCAGGAAAAGTTTGATCGGGTAATAACATCGAACCGTCCCAAATTTGGATTCCCAGCAAACAAGATGAACTGTCACCAAAACACCAATTATGAGTAGATAACTCAGATAAAAGTAAGGCAAATTGATCGAAATGGTAGGAAGCACTTAATACTAATCCGCCAACAATTAGAAGTAATAATACTCCCATAATCTGAAAGAAAAGACGGACATTAATTTTAATTCCGATCGCAAATAATAACCATCCCATAACTCCTGCTACGATTAAACCAGCTACTGCTCCGGTGATGGGGAATAGCCATGATTCTTGAAATTTTGCCAGGATAAATAGGAAGGTTTCAAACCCTTCTCGCAAGACGGCGATAAATACTAAGAGAAAGATCCCTATTCCTGCATTATTGTTACTTAGAGCATTATCGATCGCCGATTGCATTTCTCCTTGAACAGAACGAGCCTGTTTACTCATCCATAACAACATCCAACTTAACATCGCGATCGCGATTAACCCAAAACTGGCTGCTGAGATTTGTTTAATAACTGGTGCGTAAATTCCTCCTGCGGTTTCTAAACTCTGCACTGTATTGGCAAGTATAACTCCTACTCCTATACTGGCAAGAATCCCAACCATAACGCCAAAATACACCCAGCGATAAAGTTGAGTTTGTTGTGCTTTTTGTAAACAAGCTATAACAATTCCTACTACCAATGCTGCTTCAAATCCTTCTCGTAGAGTGACAATAAAAGTCGGGAATGCTGCGGTTAAATCCATAACAAATAAGGAGCGAGGAACGATAAAGGAGTCAAGGATTCAGAACAATAAAAAATTCGATTATTGACTATATGTACTAATAACTGACAACTGATAGCTGTTAACTGTTAACTGTAGAGTATTGATTTCGTAACTGTTCTAGCTTGCTATCAATTTGATCTAATTGAGGTTGCAATTGAGCCATAGCTAATTTTTTGGATAGTTTAGCTTTTTTAGCAGTTGCCATAGTTTCATTATATAGGCGATCGCGATATTGCTCGAATTCAGCGATCACTTCTGCTAATTGTTCAGGGGTTACGGTAGAATTAGATGCTTCAGTCATATCTATTGTTTCCTAAATAATTGTTCGACTTCAATTTTCTCAGATTCTGCGATCGACTGGCAACTAGAGTTCAGATAATTCTTGATTCTTGATATTTACCGATTAAGAAACCCAAGAGAGGAAAGTTAACTGGCGAGTCCAAAAAATACAATCGAGAATTGAATCTGCTCAGAGTAGCAGTTGAACAGCTTAATCGTCGGCTAAAAACCTTGAAAATTATATCTGACTAAATATCCAAATCGTCATCGGAGATTTAGTGATCGAGCCAATTTAATTGCTGGGATTTACGACGCGAAGCTAGTCCTTTAGGATAATTACGAATTAGCCTTATGAGTTGAATTTAAAAAATTAAATTAATCAAAGAATTTCAGTAATTAATTAATAGCTGAAGTTGTTTTTGCTGTCAAGTTTTCTGCTCAGAGATCGCCCAATTTTACTTAATAGAAAAAATGCTATTTCTCTTACTATTTTTATTGCCAAAAATTGAAAGAGCAATAGCCTCTGCTCGTACCACAAAATATTGAGGCAGGAGTTCTATTTTAATTGTCACTTATCTGAAAAAAATATTTAACAGGCTTTTAACTTTTATCCACAACACAAATTTAATAGTTGTTTTTATCTTCTTGGAATTGTTCGTAGTTTTTCTGAATAGTCTTCGTATTGGGATGATTCTTGCCTAATATTTTTTCGGCAATTGTCAAAGCCTGCTGATAGAGAGGTTCTGCTGACTCCTCTCTTCTCTGTTTTGCATAGAGTGCTGCTAGGTTATTAAGACTGGTAGTTACTTTGGGATCTTCTTCTGGCAGCAGCCTTTTTCTCAGCTCTAATGCTTGTAAAAAAAGAGGTTCTGCTAACTCGTATTTCCCTTGTTTTGCGTAAAGTGCTGCTAGGTTATTGAGACTTATAGCTACATTGGGATCTTCTTCTGGCAGCAGTTTTTTTCTCAGCTCTAATGCTTGTAAAAAAAGAGGTTCTGCTGACTCGTATCTCCCCTGTAAATAGTAGAGTAATGCCAGGTTATTAATACTGGTAGTTATATCAGGATGTTCTTCTGGCAGCAGTTTTTTTCTCAGTTCTAATGCTTGCAAATAAAGGGGTTCTGCTGAATTATATTTCTTCTGTACACGATAAAGTTCTGCTAGGTTATTGAGACTGGTAGCTACATTGGGATGTTCTTCTCCCAGTAGCTTTTTTCTTTGTTGTAATGCTTGTAGAAGAAGAGGTTCTGCTGAGTCGTATCTTCCCTGTACATAGTAGAGTAATCCTAGATTATTGAGACTGATAGCTACCTCGAGATCTTCGTCTCCCAAGCATTCTCTGGCAATTGATAAGCATTGCTCTGTCCAAGATAGTGCTTGTGTATAAGCTCTTTGGCCTTCATAAAATCTACCTAAGCCGGTAAAGGGCCAAGTTAAATCCTCATTGTTAAACCAATTTTGATAAAAAGTAGCGGCTTCAGCAAGGTGGGGCATGGAAGAATTTAAGCTATTGATATCTGACAAAGTAAGTGCTTGAGGGATCTTCTTAGCTATTTCTACTATTGCAGTACAGAAATTGCGTTTTTGCTCGTCCCCTGTGGCTAAGTTGTTGTGTTTATTTCTGAGAAACTCTTGAATAAGTTGGTGTAACTGATAATTATCTTGACCCTGTAACAGGTGTAAATTTTCTAACTCAGCTCTAGCCTTTTCTAATTTGTCTGTGTCTTTTTCGAGAGAGGCACTTTCTACCAGTGACCCAGGAATTGGTGCTAAAGCAAATAAACTGAGCAAACAACCTAACTCTTGGGCTGCTTCGCTTAATTCTTCCCAGCTCAACTCAAATGCTGCTGCTAATCCACGATTGATATTTAGAGTTCTAGTAGGGTCATTTTCTAGGACATTCAAGGAAGGAGCAGCTAATTCTTTATCCTTCAATCGTTTTAGTGTTTTACTTAAAGATATTTTGCGCTCTTTTACGTATTGCCCTACTAATTGTAGGGCTAGGGGCAAGTAGCCTAAATGCTGACAAAGTTCTTTTGCTTTTGCTAACTTTCGCTTTACCTTTTTTGATCCAACTAATTGAATAAGTAATTTTATGGCATCTTGCTCTGATAAAACTTCTAAATAAAAAGGATTTGGTAAATCTAATTGTAATTCTGTAGTAATTAATACTTTAAATTGGGATGCTTCTGGGGGTAGATAGGGTTTAATATCACTGAAATTCTTGACATCATCTAGGACTATTAGTGTGTTGCCATTTTGCCAATGCGCCCAACACCAATCTACTTGATTTGGTAAATCTAAATCCTCTGGTGGTTTTAAATCAAAGTGTGTGCAAACAAAATTGATTATTTGTAAACCAACATCTTGTTCTCTAGCACTTAGCCAGCAGATACCACCTGGGTAGGTATTGCACTGTAAATTTATCAAGGAATATAGGATAGCTAATTCGGTTTTGCCAATACCCCTCATACCTTCAAGATGAGCAATAGTTACCTGATCGTTATCTTGTAACTGTTGATGGAGAAGTTTTAATTCCTTTTTTCGTCCAACAAACTTATCGATACTACTTTGAGGGATATTTTGGGAGCAATCTGTTGGCTGAGAAAGATTATTTACATTAATGTAAATATCTTCAATGTATATACCTTCAATAGCCTCATTGTAATTGCCTTCTTTGATTGTAAGATTACGCTTTTCATTCTTAGTACTTATAGCTTTAAGTATCCTGCCTAAATATCCTAAAGGCTTCATTATTATAGTTGATTTCATAAGTGTTCAGTAAGATTATATACTGAAATCAACCAAAAACAAATGTACTTAATCATGCCAAACCTTCACTATATTGGCAGTTGAATGATTTGAAGTATTTTGGGTGTATTCATGTAAGTTATTTCCTATTTAAGAACTGCGATGACTAATTAGGCAAAATCAAAATATCACAATGTTCTCCGGTACTAATATTTTGGTCGTAAAAATTGGTCAAATATTGTATATCTATATATTGGGGTTGATTATTAACAAAGCGCACCAATGCTTTTCCGTACTTCTTCAAAAAATCAAAATATTGATCCTGACAATTTAATCTTTTTAAACCATAGGGCCAAAATTCTGTATACATAGGAACTGATATCTGTTGAAAAAAGTTATTTCCTCCTGCAAAAACTAAGCCTTCACTTCCCTGACAGTCTAGCCAAATTACACCGATATTATCTATATTAAAAATCTTGTTGGCTAAAAGATTATCGAGAGTTGTAAAATTAACTTCCTCTGAGGTAAAGGTTGTTTCGGCAAACAAGTCATTATTGGTAGCATGAGTTGCCGCAAAATTTAAACGAAAGTCACCACAATTAGTAGGGCTACAGATTAACTCTTGTTTCCCAATAACATTGGCTACTCCATATTTAAGGCATTGGATTTTATCTTGTAAGCCATTGATTTGGCAATTCCAGAGTAAAAACTGATAATTTAGTTGTGAAGGTTCGAGACAAATTGCTTGCTCAAAATATTTACTTTTTAGGGCATAAATAGATGTCGATCCAATATTTGCTCCAATATCTAAAAAACAATTCTTTTCTGAACTAATCAATGCTTTCGCTGCTAAAAAGTCTAAGCATTCTAACAAATCATCTAGTTGAAATGGCTTGCCATTGAGCGCAAAATTCAATTGTACGCGATCGCTTCCTGGATAAGCAATATAAGCATCAATGGTTTCTGCTTTCGTAATAACTCCTGGCAAATCAGCCAGCTTATCAAATAATAATTGTTTTTTATTAACTTCTTGATATTCTTCCGAATCTAGAAACAAATTGAGTAATTCTTGATTACTTAAATCTGTTTGCAACCATTGTTTTACTTCCGACTCTTGTGGTTCTCTTTGCAAGATTTTTTGGTAGAGAAAAATGATAAAATCTCGTCGTTTATTGTCTTTAACTTGTAATTCTTCTACTACAGCTTGATATTCAAATTGGATTTGCTTTTTTTCTTTGACAATCCCTTTGACTTGAGGAATTTTGAACAATAGTTTATTTACCAAACGATTTAGCATCATAGGATTTCTCAAAACTAGCTAAAGATCTTATATCAGTGAACAGCGCCTAACGACACAGGGGACAAGCAATAGGGTGAAATTCTACTCCGACAAAGAAAGTCAGAAACTAATTATAGCAAGGGTTTTAGCTTAAAATGGGAATAACATATTAACAAGCTAAATCAAATTCAATCAATTACTGTTGCAGAAGCTGCCCAAAAGCTGCCAGATTTACCAGATTTAATCGATGATTTCTTTTTTGTGAGGTTCAGTATCAAAGCTGGGTAAATGGTTGATAGTATTAGCTATAGTTTCGTAATTATTACCGGCTCTCTAAGGATAAACGCCTGCCCTAAAGGATACACCTTCGGATAACGGCGTCGTGGTGAAGCACTTTCGTTGGTGAAGCATTGCGGTCTTTGCGAGAGGAAATGCTGGGGTTTCCCCAGCTGTCTTGAAGCACTTGCTCAACGAAGGATTTGTATTTTAAGATTAGGTGGCACTCACATTTGCCCCCTTTCCAATAGTTGCTTAGCCGTTAGAACAATATTGAGAATTGCTGTACCATACTCTTTTATACTATAAAATATTCGTAAATATACTGAAAGGGATTAACTTATTAATATTTACTACTAGTTAACAGTGATTAATTTAAATAGGAAGATACGCCCTAAGGTCAAAGGCAAATTTATCTGGGCTGGGGAAAATAAGCTTATTCTTAAAGGAGTGACCTATGGAACTTTCCCACCCAATCGGAAAGGTGAACTCTATCCTGAACAAGTTAGGGTAGCATCGGATTTTAGACAGATTGCAGCCAATGGGATGAACGCTATCCGTACTTATACTGTTCCCCCTTGCTGGCTAATAGAACTGGCAGCTCAACATAACCTCTATCTTATGGTGGGATTGCCGTGGGAACAGCATATTACCTTTCTCGATGATGAAATACGCATTCGAAGTATAGAGCAGAGAGTGCGGGACTGGGTAAGCTCATCTTGCAAGCATCCGAATATTTTATGCTATGTTATTGGAAATGAGATCCCCGCCTCAATTGTGCGCTGGTATGGTCATCAACGGGTAGAGAATTTCCTCAAAAGACTTTATCTAATTGTCAAAGCCGAGGAGCCAGAAGCCCTGGTGACTTATGTCAACTATCCTAGCACCGAGTATTTACAACTTCCTTTTGTGGATTTTGACTGTTTCAATGTCTATCTTGAGTCCCGAGAGCGACAGGAAGCTTACCTTGCCCGCCTCCAGAATCTAGTAGGGGATCGACCGTTGGTGATAGCTGAGATTGGGCTAGATAGCTTCAGAAACGGGGAGCAAAAACAGGCGAAAACCCTCGACTGGCAGGTGCGAACGATCTTTGAAGCAGGCTGTGCGGGGTGCTTTGTCTTTGCCTGGACTGACGAATGGTATCGGGGAGGTTTTGACGTTGAAGACTGGGACTTCGGGCTGACCAATCGCCAAAGGGATCCTAAACCGTCACTCTCAGCCGTTCGCCAAGCTTTTGCGGCAGTGCCATTTCCGGCAGACGTCCCCTGGCCCCGGATCTCGGTGGCCGTCTGCTCATATAATGGAGCAAGTACCATACGAGATACGTTAGAAGCCTTGCAATATATCGATTATCCTGACCATGAAGTTATTGTAGTGGATGACGGGTCCACTGATGGCGTTGCGGCAATTGCCCAGGAATACAAGGTGCGGGTAATCATCCACAGAGAAAATCAGGGGTTAAGCAGTGCCCGGAATACCGCCTTGGAAGCCGCTACGGGTGAAATAATCGCCTACATCGACGATGATGCCTATCCCGATACCCACTGGCTTACCTACCTAGCTGCCACCTTCTTGAAGGGCAATTGGGCGGGAGTTGGCGGACCCAATCTTCCCCCTCCCGGTGACGGCTTCATAGCCGATTGTGTTGCCAACGCACCGGGAGGACCGCTCCACGTCCTGCTTTCCGACCAAGTGGCAGAACACATTCCTGGTTGCAACATGGCTTTCTGGAAAAGCAAACTCCAAGAGATTGGGGGATTTGATTCCCGGTTTCGGGCTGCGGGCGATGACGTGGATATCTGCTGGCGGCTACAGGAGCGAGGCTGGAAAATAGGTTTCAGCCCCAGCGCCGTTGTCTGGCATCATCGCCGCAACTCGGTGAAGGTGTACTGGAAACAACAACAAGGATATGGCAAGGCTGAAGCTCTACTGGAACAGAAATGGCCACAAAAGTATAATGCCGCCGGTCATCTCAATTGGTCTGGAAGGCTTTACGGTAAAGGGCTAGTGCAGGCGCTGAGCTGGCCCGTAAGCCGGATATATCATGGGACTTGGGGTAATGCCCTGTTCCAATCTATCTATCAGCCTGCACCGGGGCTGTTTCCCATCCTGCCAACCATGCCCGAATGGTATCTAGTCATCCTTGCGCTTGCAGGGCTGTCGGGTCTGGGACTGCTCTGGAAGCCAATGGTCTGGACAGTCCCATTCCTCCTTGCTGCTCTTGCTGCACCTGTTACTCAAGCTATCCTGAGTGCTTCTAAAGCTTCTTTTACAACCCCTGTTGCATCTAGCTTCGGCCGCTTCCAGCTTTATAGCATGACAGTGTTCCTGTATCTGCTACAACCACTAGCACGACTCAGAGGTCGCCTTAACAACGGTCTCACTCCCTGGAGAAGGTACGGGGTCGCCTTTTTCAAATTTCCCAGACCTCAGAAAGATACTATCTGGAGCGAGTCTTGGCAGTCCCAGGAAAAGTGGCTGGAATACTTAGAATCTGGACTTCGGGAACAGGGAGCAGTGATTTCCCTCGGTGGGGATTTTGAGCGCTGGGATCTGGAGGTGCGGGGAGGGTTGTTCGGCGCTGTCCGGATACTAATGACCATTGAAGAGCACGGTGAGGGTAAGCAACTGCTGCGATTCCACTCCTGGCCGAGGGTTGCTATCCCTGCCCTAATCACGATGTTCCTTTTGCTACTGCTCTGTATTCTAGCAGCCTTTGACCAGGCAGGTACGGTTTCTGCTATTCTTGGATCAGTAATTGTACTGCTGTTGCTGGCGAAGTTTCAGGATTGCGCTACTGCCAAGGCTAACTACCTGTACGTACTCAAACAGTTAGAAGGCAGTAATCTCGAACCTGTTCCCATCAATTCCCAGAGCTCAAAGCAAGATGAACAAGCTGCGATCTAAGGAGCAGAATTTTAGATGAGTCGAGAAATCGAAGGGACGAGGCACCGATATGGGCGAATACTCAGATACCCACTGCACCAGTGGCGCAGCCTCGTAGTGATTCTCGCTTTGACTGCAGCCACTTCCTTTGTTGCCGCTCTCCAACCCTGGCCGATGAAAATTCTGGTGGATTACGCACTCGGTGACAAGACTGTGCCGGCGCTAGCTGAATCGCTTTTGGGGAACTGGAACCTGACCTTAAATTCCTTTTTGCTCGTTGTTACAGCCGCTCTTGCTAGCTTCGGACTCTATGCCCTGAATAGTGTCCTTGACGTGAGTCTGAGCTGGTTCTGGAGCGCCGCTGGTCAGCGCATGGTCTACGAACTGGCAGAGACGTTGTTTCATCGACTCCAGCGCCTCTCGCTGCTGTTCCACCATCAGCGTACTGTAGGCGATTCCTTGAGTCGCTTGACAGAAGACACCTATTGTGTATACACTCTGACTAGCGCCCTACTGGTCTCACCTGCCCAGCAAGTGCTGACTTTGTTGAGCATTGGTATTGTTGCTTGGAATCTAGAGCCAACACTAACCCTGCTCTCCCTGTCAGTGGCACCATTAATGGGGGTTTCCAGCCTGTTCTTCGGTGCCCGGCTCAAGCGCCGGATGAAGCTGAACCGAGAAGCCCAGTCGCGTCTGCTGAGTTTTATCCACCAGACGTTCACCGCGATCCCGTTGGTACAGGCATTTGGCAGGGAAAACCGCAATTTCCAGCAGTTCCAGTACCTGGCCACGGACATAGTTGCTCAGTCCCAAAGGAACACCCTGCTCAGGGGTACCTACAGATTTGCCAACGGCTCAATTATAACAGTTGGTAATGCGATCGTTCTCTATGCCGGGGGGCAGCAGGTATTATTGGGAAAAATTACGGTTGGTAGTTTATTGGTTTTCCTCGCCTATTTGAAATCTCTGCAAATAGCATTTAGCGGTCTGCTAGCTACCTATGGCAATCTGAAATCCGCGGAGGCAAGTATTGATCGGGTGCTGGAAGTCTTGGATGCTCAGGAAGAGGTACAGGATACCCCTGGAGCCCAGTATTTACCCGCTGGGGGAGCCAAAGGATGGGTGCGCCTAGAAAACGTTACCTTCGGCTACCAATTAGGCAATCCGGTTCTCAAGGAGATTACCCTAGAAGCCCAGCCAGGAGAAACCATTGCCCTAGTGGGTTTTACGGGTGCTGGCAAGAGTACTCTAGTTTCCCTGATCCCCCGCTTTTTCGATCCCTGGCAGGGACGAGTGCTCCTCGACGGGATGGACGTGCGCCAGTTGCAACTGGCCAGTTTGCGATCGCAGATGGGTTTGGTCTTGCAGGAACCTTTTCTCCTGCCCCTGACGGTGGCAGAGAATATTGCCTATGGGCGTCCTGAAGCTAGCTATGAAGAAATTGTGACAGTAGCAAAAGCCGCTAACGCTGATGAGTTTATTAAATTGCTGCCCCAGGGCTACGACACCGCGATTGGCGAGCGAGGAGCCACCCTTTCGGGAGGACAAAGGCAGCGAATTGCGATCGCACGGGCGCTGCTCAAAGATGCTCCAGTGCTGATTCTCGATGAACCCACTTCTGCTTTGGACGGGCAAACCGAAGCGCTTCTGCTGTCAGCCTTGGAACGCTTGATGGTAGGGCGGACCACTTTCATTATTGCTCACCGGCTCTCCACTATTCGGCAAGCAAACCAGATCGCTGTGCTGGACAGGGGTCAGGTGGTGGAGATAGGGACGCACCAGGAGTTGCAGAGAATCGGTGGTCTTTACCAGCGCCTGCATAGCTTGCAGTTTCCTGAATCCCCCCCGGAGGTAATATTATGAAGCTGTGGTGGCTACGACTGGCACGCTATGCGCTGCCCTATAAGCGCGGACTATTATCGGTGATATTGCTGATGCTTTTGGGGGTAGGACTTAATGTACTCAAGCCCTGGCCCCTCAAGTTAATCGTCGATTATGTTTTAACTGACCAGCCGCTTCCGCACTCCTTTACCTGGCTAAAAGCCTTAGCTGGTCAAGAATCACCTTCTTGGTTGCTGGGTTGGTTAGCGCTCAGCACGATCTTGCTATTTATGGTCAGTGTGGCAGTTCGCATTATTCAGAATTACGTGGGAAATGGCATCAGCACTCGGATGGTTTATAGCTTGGGAGCAGCACTATTCGATCACCTACAGCGTCTTTTCCTGAGTTTTCACGGTCAACAGCGCACTGGCGACCTGATCAAGCGAGTTATGAGTGACAGCCACTGCATCCAGATACTGGTGATGGATGTCTTCCTCCCCTTGCTCACTTCCCTGGTTAGTTTGCTAGCCATGTTAGCTGTGATGTGGCAGCTTAACCATACTTTGTCACTGCTGGCGCTGCTTGTCGCTCCACTTTTAGTGGTGTTCATCCGGCTTTTTAACCAGCCTATGACTGAACGTAACTACCAACATCAACAGCTCGAAGGCGAGCTCATGGCCCTGAGTGAGCAGTCGCTTACAGCAATACCAATTGTTCAGGCATTTAGCCGTGAAGACTACGAAGATCGGCGGTTCCGCAACCTGTCTCGGCAAGTGATCCAAGCTCATTTGCGCGTTATCCTCTCCCAGCTACAATTCAAAGTTAGCGTCAGCGGGGTAACAGCAATGGGTACAGCGGTGATGATGCTGATTGGGGGCTTTCAGGTTTTGGCAGGATCGCTGTCCATAGGCAGCCTCCTCGTCTTCCTCTCTTATCTCGCCTCTTTGTATGCGCCTATGGAAACCCTAGCCTACATCTCATCCGGTTTCGCATCAGCAGCTGCGGGTGCTTGCCGAGTCTTAGAAATCTTAGATGTCCAAGATCGGGTACAGGAGCAGCCAGGAGCCAAGCCGTTGCCGCCGCCCCCCCCTGGAGTGGGAAGACAAATTCGCCTAGAGCGAGTCACCTTTGGCTACGAACCCGGTCGTCCCATCATCCAGGATATTACTGTGGAGGTACAGCCAGGAGAGAAAATCGCCTTGGTCGGCGCGACAGGAGCGGGCAAAAGTACCTTGGTTTCGCTGATCCCCCGCTTTTTCGACCCCTGGCAGGGTCGAGTCCTCTTTGACGGGGTGGATGTGCGAGGTTTGCAACTGAGCAGTTTGCGATCGCAAGTAGCTATAGTTCTGCAAGAGCCATTTTTGTTACCACTGACGGTAGCAGAGAACATTGCCTACGGGCGTCCTGAAGCTAGCTATGAAGAAATTGTGGCAGTGGCAAAAGCCGCTAACGCCGATGAGTTTATTCAACAGCTGCCCCAGGACTACAACACCGTTATTGGCGAGCGAGGAGCCACACTTTCGGGAGGACAAAGGCAGCGGATTGCGATCGCCAGGGCGCTGCTCAAGAATGCTCCGGTGCTGATTCTCGACGAACCCACTTCTGCCCTAGATGCCCAGACAGACGCGCTGGTGATGTCAGCTATAGATCGGTTGATGGTAGGAAGGACAACATTCATCATCGCCCACCGACTCTCCACAATCCGGCGGGCGAACCGGATTGTGGTGCTGGAGGAGGGAAAGGTGGTGGAGGTAGGGACACACCAGGAATTGCTGAAGGCCGCTGGTTTCTACCATCGTCTTTTTGACATCCTCCCTTCAGTATAGCTGAGGGATTCTGTTTCTCACGATTAGGCTTTTCTGTTTCATCCGCACGTATCTAGACACAAGTTAAACCTATGCCCCCGACATTGGTACGTACCGAAGGGGAAACCCCTCTATCTTGGATGCTTCTGACAACAGAAATGGTTGAAGATGCCCTCATGGCTGCCAACATCTTGCGCTGGTACACTTATCTTTGGCGTGTTGAAGACTATCATCAAATTTTGATTTTAGTTAAAGTTGAAATATTCTCACTAAAAATGACTACAACAAAGAGCAAAAGCAAACAAACGGAAACCTCTAATCAAAATCTTGACGAATCTACTGCTCGTGTTAAATTAGCCGCAGTTTATCGACTAATTGATTATTTTGGTTGGAATGATTTAACCCTAACCCATGCTAGTACTAGAGTACCGAGTTCGGATTCTCATTTCTTGATTAATTCTATCGGTATCTATTTTGATCAAATTAAAGCATCTAATTTAGTCAAGATGGATTTTAAGGGAAATGTGGTTGGAAATAACTCTTTACCTGTTAATCCCACCGGTTTTATTATTCATAGTGCTATACTCGAAGCTCGACCAGATCTCAATACGGTTATTCATGCTCATACACCTTATGGAGTGGTAGTTTCAACCCTTGAATGTGGTTTATTGCCTATGGATCAAACTGGGATAAGATTTCAAGATCAAATAGCCTATCATGATTACTCTGGATTAGCGATTGAGATGGAAGAAAAGGCTCGTTTAGTTGCCGATTTAGGAAAAGAAAAATCATCGATGATTATGAGAAATCATGGTTTAGTCGTGTGTGGCAGAAGCATTGAGGAAGCCTTTGTCAATCTTTATTTTTTAGAGTCAGCTTGTCGCACCCAAGTTTTAGCAATGTCAACGGGTGCAAAGTTAAACCAACCATCCAATAAAGTATTATCTTCTGTTAGCAAAAAAATGAAAAAAGCAAGAACACCGGACAAATCTAATCCTCAACAATTTAACTTATATGGTCGAACATTTGACGCTTTGATACAAGAATTAGATCGCCTAGATCCATCCTATCGTGATTAAGAAATATGAACAAATCTACCAATACGATTGAACAAGAAACACAAAACGAGATATTTGACGAATCTCAAGCTCGGATTTATTTAGCCGCCGTTTATAGGCTAATTGATTTTTTTGGCTGGTCAGATTTAACCCTAACTCATGCTAGTAGCAGAGTCCCCAATTCGGATTCCCATTTTCTCATTAATCCTTTTGGAGTTAAATTTAATCACATAAAAGCTTCCGACTTAGTAAAAATGGATTTCGAGGGAAATATCGTTGGTAATAACAAACCAGCAATAAATCCCACTGCTTTTATGACTCATAGTTCTATTTACCAGGCTAGACCGGATATTAACACGATTATTCATGCTCATACACCCTATGGGGTAGCATTATCAACCCTTGAATGTGGATTATTGTACATCGATCAAGCAGCAATGATTTTTCATGACAAAATAGCTTATTGCGACTATAACGGTTTCGCTGTTGATCGTCAAGAAGGGGAAAGTAAAGCCGCAGATCTCGGAGATGATAAATTATGTTTAATTCTACGCAATCATGGAGTTATTGTTTGTGGTGAAAAAATAGATGATGCTTTCATTTATTTATATTTGTTAGAGTTTGCTTGTCGAACCCAGATTTTAGCGATGTCAACGGGTGCCAAACTAATTCAACCATCTCAGGAAATTGTGTCATCTTTTAGTAAACAAGTTGGTAAATTCAAGGAAAAAATTAATGTTAAACAGAGCAAAAGCGAGATCACTTCTCCTGGTTTTAAGGCGTTAATCAATAAACTTGATCGCCTCGATCCTTCTTATCGTGATTAAAAAACTTGGAATTGATTCTAATCTTGGAAAAAACTAGATAAATGGGGCAAACTTTAGTGGAGATAGCTAAAAAACAAGATTATTTAAAGTCAGCAGTCAAATGGAAAGTGAGTACTTAAGGTTGGATTTGTTAAATCCCTTGCAACTTCCTACTAATTTATCTCTAAGTTTAGAAACAAAGAAGAAGGTATCACAAGTACTCAAATTATTGTTAATAGTAATTGATGACGAACATATTGACCAAAATATAGAAAAGCTCAACCAAGCTCTATTTATTTTAGGGGAAACTAATAACTCGCCCATAACAGATACCATAACTCAAACTTCCTTAACTTTAGAAAAAATCCAAGACTATGATCATTACTTTCGGATGAATCATACTCAAACAGAAGATATAGGGATTACTGTCCTTTCCAGTATAATTGTAGCTTTTCGAGAAATGTTGTTACTGTGTAAATCAAACCAGTTTAACCATCACCATGTCGAGCAGTTAAAGCAAGGCTATAAAGAGTATATTGACTTACTCATAAGAATTTTTAAGTTAGCTAGAGAGGAACTTTAAATGTTAAGGGAAGAAAGTCAACCATTAAGAATTTGGATTGGGCTTCATTGGTCATTCTTCATGATGATTCAAGCTCTCAATATCTGCTTAAAAAGGTTTGAACAAGCCATGAAAACAGATAATTTAGCTTTAGCAAAAACGGAATTAAAAACCGCCATTAATCTCATGTTAGCATCTGGTGCGGCTATGAAACTAGCTGGAAGTTTTAATCATAGTAGCTATGAAAAAGAAGTACGTTATACAATGACTCCTCCTCATGTTAACTCTAATGATTTTAGTGGATTGATGTCATGGGATCATGCTATTCTTATCGAAATTTGGAAAAGATTAAGACCAATTTTTGCTAATCTTCCCTCTGAACTTCAATCAACTCATCAAGAATTTGTCTTGGCATATAAAAGTCTTGCTCAATCCCATCAAGAGGTTTGTTCAAAATTTGGTGGTGACACAGCAGGGAGTTTACATTCCCCGAATCAAACCGCTGTTAAGACCCTAACCCAGTTTAGAAAATGTCGTGAGCATTTACTAAAACCTGATAGTATTAAATAATTGGTAAAGATAACTTATGGGATTACAGGGGCGATCACTCCTGTAAAATCCAGATGATGTAAGGCTTCTGTCGTTAGTGATCACACTTTTTGTGAGAAATGCGGGTATGAGTGATTTCACCATAAAACCACTTATCCGAAAGGGTAAACCAAAACAAGTGCTGATTCTAGGAGCTGGGATAGCCGGACTTACCGCAGCCTATGAATTAGATCGAGTCGGACACCATGTCACAGTTTTAGAGGCAAGAAGGCGATCAGGCGGTAGAATTAAGACATTACGAGAACCTTTTGCTGATGGGCTTTACGTTGAATCGGGGGCGGCTCGTATTCCCAATAATCATCATTGGACTCTTCATTATATTAAACATTTTGGTCTGCAAATTTCACCGTTTTATCCCCATGAGCGAGATTTTATTCATTATTGTCAAGGGAAAGCAATCAGAATTGAAGACGAAAAGAAGGTAACTTTAGCTCAATATCCCCTTGATTTTACTCCTGAAGAAAAAGCCATGACATTGAAAGATATATGGCAAAAAGTTTTCAGTCCATTGTTAATGGAAATTGGAGATGCTTCTCTGTTAGATTGGCCTCCTGAACCACTTAGAAAATATGACCAGATGACGGTAGGAGAATTTCTTTCTAGTCAAGGAATTTCACCTAATGTGGCAAAAATGTTTGGTTTTGGGCACATGGATTTTAGCAAAGATAGAGTATCGACACTGGAAATGTTACGTTTGCTGGCTTTTGGGCTCAAAGAAAATCAAAAAGTTAAAATCGTCGGTGGTTTTGAGCAATTACCTAATGCTTTTGCGGAACATCTGAAAGATAAAATCTGTTATGGTGCTCAAGTATTTCGTGTGTTACAAGAACCTTTCTCAGTAAATGTATTTTATCACCAAGGAGGCTTGGAGCAAAAAATTAGCAGCGATTATGTGATCTGTACCATTCCTTTTTCCGTGCTGCGTAAAATGAAAATTGCTCCTGGACTGTCCAAAGCAAAAAATAGAGCCATTCAAGAAATGTCTTATATGAGTGCTTCGAGGGTTTTCTTTCAAGTCAGAAAGCGTTACTGGTTAGAGCAAGGTTTCAATGGTTTTGGGTTAGCAGACTATCCCACAGAACTTTGGCATTCTACCTTTGATATTCCTCAACAAAGAGGGATATTGGTTTATTATTTGAAAGGGGAATCTTCTAGGAGAATAACAGCAATGACAGAATCAGAAAGAATAAACGATGCACAAAAACAATTAAATTCCATGCTTCCGGGGTTGACTGATTATAATGAGGGTGGTTTCTCTTTTTGTTGGGATGAGGATGAATATACTCAAGGTGCCCATAGTTTCTTAAATCCTGGTGAAGTTACACAACTTTTACCCCATAGTGCGAATCCTGAAGGGAGAATCCATTTTGCCGGTGAACATACATCAGCATGGCATGGTTGGATACAAGGTGGAATTGAATCTGGTTATCGTGCAGCAAAAGAAATTAATGATTTAACCCCAATCTCGAGCTAAATATATAGGTTCAGTTAATAATAGACAAGTTAATAATTAAATTTTACCTGAAGGGAAAGGCTTGAAAACAGACAAAACAAAATTGACGATTTATTTGCTGAAATTGATTGTATTTTTTATCTTTTTTCCGCGATTCATCTCGCTGCTAAAGCGGGATGAATCGCGGTCAAGTCGCTTCGCTCCAATTCAAAATTATCAATTATCAATTCAACACCTCGATTGGGTAAGCGGGGCGACCCTGCTGTTTATCCAGAGCACCGATCTGGACAAGCCCAGCTCCGTGTTCTGGGCTTCGTAAGCAGCTAAGGAACGCGCCCCGAGAGGAAACCTTATCCGAAGGGGTATCCTTTAGGGCGGCACCCCTCTCGGTCAGGGTGTAGAAAAACGCTCTAGAGCTGGTAAAATTACAGCATGAAACAGCTACGCGGATTTAAGTACAGATTTTACCCGACACCAGCCCAAAAACTAGAATTGGCGCAAACTTTCGGCTGCACTAGATTCGT
>JASJDR010000023.1 GCA_030065615.1 Xenococcus sp. MO_188.B8
CTGCTGCTGATTCGATTCCTGATTCAGATGACAAAGCTCTGGTTTTAAGAGCGATTGCCGAAACCTATGGCAAGCTCGACAACTTTCCGGAGGCGGCTCAATCTTTGGAACTTGCGATCTACGTTGCTGATTCGATTCCTGATTCAGATGACAAAGCTCTGGTTTTAAGAGCGATTGCCGAAACCTATGGCAAGCTCGACAACTTTCCGGAGGCGGCTAATTCTCTGAAGCAAGCGATCGCCGCTGCTGATTCGATTACTGATTCATTTGACAAAGCTTGGGTTTTAAGAGCGATTGCCGAAACCTATGGCAAGCTCGACAACTTTCCGGAGGCGGCTAATTCTCTGAAGCAAGCGATCGCCGCTGCTGATTCGATTACTGATTCAGCTGATTCGATTACTGATTCATCTGACAAAGCTAAGGTTTTAACAACTATTGCCGAAACCATTGGTAAGATCGAAAACTTTCCGGAGGCGGCTAATTCTCTGAAGCAAGCGATCGCGGCAGCTCAAGAGATTACTGATTCATCTGACAAAGCTAAGGTTTTAACAACTATTGCCGAAACCTATGGCAAGATAGAAAACTTTCCGGAGGCGGCTAATTCTCTGAAGCAAGCGATCGCGGCAGCTCAAGAGATTACTGATTCATCTGACAAAGCTAAGGTTTTAACAACTATTATTCCATTTCAAGTAAAACTCAATCACTGGAGAGAAGCCCATAATACAGTATCAATCTGTCCTACCGATGAATGTAAAGTAGAATCGCTTTCTCTGATCCTCACTGCTTGGGCAGAAAAGAAAAACCCTGAGCTAAAAGAATTGGCAAGTGAAAAGTAGGGATTTGTAACGCTACGCTGAAGTCAAAAGTCAAGAGTCAAAAGTCAAAAATTTTTGTTTTTTCTTAATATTGCGTTTAGTAAATAGGGATTGAAAACGGCGATCGCGACCTGGTACTATAATTTCAATTCTTCATAATGGAAGTGGTGATTTTTGTCCATAAACACCTCTCTTCCCATTATGAAATAAATAATATCACAGGTTAAAACCAGTTCCAAGCTTTTTTCAGAATTAAAATTTTTCGTTAATAAAAGTTAATAAACATATAGTTTCAAAGAAATTAAATTTCTGTTGTGCAAGAATTTTTTGTTGCAGCGTTGAGAAAATTTTATAACATTTGAAGTAAAAATCAAAGATGCTGTTTAAAGGTTAAATGTTCGCGATCTCGCTGAAAGCTAGGGACTGAGTGGTCAGCCGAAGGCTGACTCTGCGCGCTCACGATTCCTCAATCAAAAAATCAATAACAAATAGAACAATAGTAATCTAAATTAATTCCCCTGTTTCCTGCAGAGAATGTAAGCGATGATAAATTCCTCCATGATTCAGCAATTCTTGGTGAGTCCCAACTTCTACAATTTTTCCTGCATCTAAAACGACAATCTTATCGGCTTCGCGGACAGTACTCAGACGATGGGCAATAATAACAGTTGTGCGAGTACCAAAAATCGATCGCATTGCTAATTGAATCGAACGTTCCGATTCATAATCTAAACTAGAAGTCGCCTCATCAAATACCAAGATATCAGGATTAACAATTAAAGCTCTGGCAATACCTAAACGTTGTCTTTGTCCCCCAGAAAGTCTTACTCCTCGTTCTCCCACAATGGTGTAATAACCTTCAGGGAGTTCATTGATAAATTCATCTACTTGGGCAATTTGGCAAGCTTCTTGGACTTTTTGCAGGCTAACTTGGCGATTGCCGTAGGTCAAATTATTGAGAACTGTACCATTAAAGATATCTACATCCTGATGCACGATCGCTAATCGACGACGATAGCGAGCAATATCTAAACTACTAATATCTTCCCCATCAAGGATAATTTGTCCTGCATCTGGTTCAAAATAACGGAATAGTAATTTAACTAAAGTCGATTTTCCCGAACCCGAACGTCCAACTAGAGCAATAGTTTGATAGGGTTCTACGAATAGATTGATATCTTGGAGAATTGGACGCTGGGAATCGTAACCAAAAACTAGATTACGGATTTCTAATTTCCCAGAAAATTTATAAGGGTTAGCAGTGACTTCTTCTTGAACCAGACTGGCGGCATCTTGGCCAATAGGAAGAAGCAGAAATTCTTGTAACCGTTCCATCGAGGGATAACGACGGGCAAAGATTTCGATAAAATGACCAATCGGTTCGATTTCCGCATAAGCCATGCTAGATATCGTTAGGGTGGTAATAAAATGGCCTAGAGAAATATTGCCTTGTACAGTAGAAATAAGAGTAAATAGGAGGATTAGAAAAACGCAGGTTTTAACTGTGGTGCGTAACCAAGTACCTAAGACCACATAACCTTTATGAATTCGATAGTTAACTACTTTGTATTCTCTGTTTAGTCTTTGTCTTTGTCTTTCTAGTTCGACCGCTTCTGTGGCAAAGGCTTTAACCGTTTTGATGTTGGTAATGATTTCTGAAGTATGACTTTCGGTATTCTCTTCATATCTGTTGAGATTTTCTTCTTGTTGAATTAAATCTCGAACCCGTTGCAAACTATAAACCAGGATCGCGATGAAGGAAATAATAAACGCGATCGCGATTGGCGGATCTATCAGTAAAATTATCAAGAAGATCCCCAAAACTCTGGCAACTTTGGGAATCATCTGTCCTGCTATTTCAGGATATGTCCAAGTATGATTTTCGATTCCTTTGGTTATTTTACTGGCGATGCGCCCGGGATTGTTTTCGTCGTAAAATCCGATGGGTAGAGTTAATATTTTACCAATTGATTCCTTAAGGCGATCGCGTCTCGCTGCTAAAGAAATTTTCCAATGAAACCAAGAACCAATCCAAGGTTGAATCGGCGCTTTAACAACACTGGCTAAGATAATTAAGCTGAGTAAGATTCCTAAAGAGACCCATTTATCGCTTAACTCAGGCAAAATTAAAGCTGCTTGATCGATCAAAGGCTGAATAAATTTATCAACTGGTTGTCCAGATAACACATTAAGAATTTGTCCTATGCTATAAGGAACAGCAAGATCGATGATTTCAAAAATAGAAGATGCAGTAATGCTAAACAGCGCGATCGCTCTATAATCTCGATAGTAACCTAAGATGTCTTTGAAAGATGGCATTTTAAGAAGTGAAAAGTCAAAATTGTCAAGAGACGTGTCGTCGACACGTCTGCGCAAAAGTTAGGAAAGGAATTGATTCTGGTCTTAAAATTCTAGAGAAATCATGAGACATAGAATAGGTCGTTGGCTGAAATTGATGATAATTGCTTTACTGGGTTTTAGTTGTGCTTTGTTCATCAGCATCTCAGTACAAAGCCAAACTGCGACTAATAATTTGATCCAAGAAGCACGAGAATATTATCAAGCTGGACAATTTACATCATCCCTACAGTTATTAGAACAAGTATCGGAAAAATTTGCTACTGAAAAGAAAACTCTACAACAAGCTCAGTTGCAATCTCTCATTTCTCTAGCGCATCAACAATTGGAAAATTGGCAGCAAGCCCAAGAAGCTCTTGATTATGGCTTGAATCTCCTGGAAACTCAGCCAGAAAATAACCAAAAACAGCAAGTATTAGGACAATTATGGAACGCTCAAGGACATTTCTATTTTCATCAAGAAAAAAATGAATCGGCATTAGAAGCCTGGAAAACAGCTCAAAAATTTTATGCTAGTATCAGCGATCGCTTAGGAGAGACAGGAACGCTGGTTTCGATTTCCCAAGCTTTACTCCATCTAGGTTTTTATAGACGTTCTTGCAATACGATTTTGGATGCTTGGGATTATCCTAGTGATTTTTGTGAAGCTCTCAATCCAGAAGATATTCCCGATCTCTTGGCGGTTTCTGCTATTGAACAGCCCCGTCTTTGGCAAGTGAAAGCTTTACATAGTATGGCAAATAGTTTCCTGTTGCTGGGCAAATTTCCTCAAGCTCAAGAGGTGATGGTGCAAACTCAAAAACTCAAGTCGCGCTTAGATCTTGAATTACCCTTACTAGAGAATCAAATCACTCTAACCTTGGGTAATATCCAGAAAGCGATCGCCCTGCAAGCCCAAGAATTCCAAGAAGAAGAGAATTTTATCTCAGCTAGCGAAAAAGCATTAGCTTTCTATCGCAACATTATTAGTTTACCCGATCGGCGATCGCTATCTCAAATCCTAGATGCTCAACTAAGTCAATTAGATATCTTTATCGTTACCGAAAACTATGCCGCAGCTCAAACAATTATTCCTCAAATCGAAGCTAACCTTCGTCAATTACCGATTAACAAAAACTCAGCTCATAATAGATTGCGTTTAAATCGTAGTTTAACAATGCTGCTAGAGAATCAAGTTGAGATAACTTATTCTTGGGATGATATTGCTCAAATATACCGAGAAATTGGGCAACAAGCCCAGGCTTTATCTGCTTTTCGTCTAGAATCTCATGCTTGGGGTTATTTAGGAGAATTAGCCTCTCAACAAAATCTTTCGCTAGAGCTGACTCCCCAAAAATATCTGGAACAAGCTCTGCATTTAGCTCAAAGTAATCAAGCAACTGAAATTGCCTATCGTTGGCAATGGCAATTAGGCCGAATATATCGCGATCGCGGAGACATCGACCGAGCAATTAATGCTTACAAAGCGGCTTTTATTTCTTTACAGGATATCCGTAGTAACTTAGCGGCTCTAGAAAAAGAAGTGCAATTTTCTTTTCGCGAACAAGTAGAGCCGGTATATCGAGAATTAGCGGCATTACTTTTAGCAGAACAAAGTCCAGAGAAAATAGCTGCTCCCGAAAATTTGAATTTAGCCCGAGATGTTATTGAAGGCTTACAACTAGCAGAACTAGACAATTACTTCAAAGATGCTTGCATCGTTTTCCAAAAACAGGACATTGCAGCCATAGATCCCACCGCAGCAGTTATTTACACCATAGTTTTACCAGACGCGCAACAAGAGGTAGATCGCATCGAAATGATTCTTGATCTACCAGAAACAGACTTACTCCATTATCAAACCATCGTTCCCCATGAATCATTTGAAACAGTAACTCACGATCTGAGTCAATATTTACTGGAACCCGATCGCTTTCGTGATATTCAAAGTCTATCCTCCCAGGTTAATAAATGGCTGATCGAACCGCTGAAAGCAGACATTACACCCGAGATCAAGACCCTAGTATTTGTTCTCGATGGCATGTTACGCAATATTCCGATGGCAGTTCTTTACAATGGAACAGATTATCTCATCGATCATTACGCGATCGCGCTAACTCCAGGCTTACAACTCCTCAATCCCAAACCCTCTCTTACCGCATCAACCGCTTTAGCTGGAGGCGTAAGTAAAAAATTACCAGGATTTTCTCCCTTAAAAAATGTTCCTCAAGAACTGAATACTGTAGCCAATAATTTTAGTAGCAAAAAATTACTCGATGATCAATTTCAAACTACTAGCTTCACTCAAAACATTAATACCCAGCTTTATTCTGTAATTCATTTAGCGACTCATGGTCAATTTAGCTCCAATCCCAACAAAACTTTTATTCGTCTCTGGGATGCACCTTTGGGAATCAAAAAATTGAGTTTATTGCTCCAAAATCGGGAAGTAGATACGCAAAAACTGATCGATCTTCTGGTACTCAGTGCTTGTGAAACTTCCAGAGGAGATGATTTTGCTAGCTTAGGTTTAGCTGGGCTAGCAGTTAGAACAGGAGTTAGTAGTACTTTGGCTAGTCTCTGGCAAATTAGCGATCGCTCTACCCCATTTTTGATGGAAAAATTTTATCAATATTGGCAAGACAATCCCGATATCAATAAGGCAGAAGCTTTAAGACGCGCTCAAATCGACTTGCGTAGTCAAACTGACAAGGATTGGGATGTTCCCTACTATTGGGCAGCCTATACTTTAGTGGGAAAATGGGAATAACATTCCTGGTTTTTATTTAGTCTGGAAAATATTTTGTACCATTGGTTTTTTTACCTTGGCCGCAGCCCGATCTAACTCTGTAACTTCCCCTGCATCTAATTGCCAACCAATCGCACCAAGATTCTGTTGTGCTTGTTCAGGATTTTTAGCACCAGGAATGGGAATTGTACCTTTACTTATACACCAATTGATTGCTACTTGAGCCATAGTTTTGTTACGAGATTTTGCCACTGCCGCTAAACAGTCTAAAAGCGATCGCGCTCCTGGTAAAATTTGTTTAGATACCCAACCCCGAAGTCCGGTCGGTAAATTATCTTTGACTGAATATTTACCCGTCAACAGTCCTAATGCTAGGGGACTATAGGCAATTAGTTTAATGCCTAATTCATCACAAACTTCTTTTAATCCCAATTCTGTCACCGGATAAGTTGAGAGGAGAGAATATTGAACTTGCAGAGTCGTAATCGGAATACCGCGATCGCAAAATCTTTGGTAAACTTTTCTGAGTCGTTTGGGGCCATAATTAGATAAACCAACACCTTTGACTAATCCTTGTTCGTAAAGATCGCCCAAGCCATCTAAGAGTTGCCATTCTTGCAGCGGAAAATAGTTTCCTGTTGACCAATGCATTTGTACCAAATCAATATTTCTACCAAATCTCTGCGCCGAGGCTAATCCTGCTTTAAACATCGCTTTACGGTTTAGTCGCCAGGGATAGGGAGCGAGTTTGGTTGCCAAACAGATCTGCTCTTGATTGACTCCTTGATATTCACTAGTAAACTTGCCTAAAAGCATTTCGCTACGCCCATTTAGTTTCCCTGTTCCATAGGAATCTCCCGTATCAAACAGAGTTACCCCATTACTAACGCAGAGATTAAAAACTTCTTGTAGCTGACGATCCATTGATTCGTCGTAGCCCCAAAGCAGGCGATTCCCCCAAGCCCAAGTGCCACAACCCATAGTTGGTATTAATAGTTCATTTTCTTGGTTCATATCTAGAAAACTTGTCCCGTGGCTTTAATGTTTCCAAAGATATTTTACTGGTCTCGCTTCCAATTAAACTCAATAGTCGCCTTACTGAGCGATCGCAATAGCAATTACATAATTCTTTCTTTGCGCGCCCCGCGCTTGCGTAGCTCCGGGATGGGGGGTTTCAGTGATTAATGAATTCGTATCACTAGTTAATTTTGTTGTATTTGAACCCCCATTCCCGCCCGAAGGGGCAGCGGATCTCTTCGAGATCGCTAATTCATCCAACAAGAAATGCGATCGCTATCTTCATAACAAAGGTTAAAGGAATTCTACTTTTCCTACAAGTTCTTCTGGTGTTAAAACTTCATAAATCAGAACCAATGATTCTATGATCTCCCCGATTGAACGTTTACCCTTTTGGCAATAAGCAATACCTCTATGAGTTTCTCCAGAATTGGCAATAATCAAGAAATCCCTATCTTGAGTCACAATAATTCGCCCAGTTTTCCTAGCAAACTCTAACTGTGCTTCATCAGGTGTCCCTCTTAATCCAGCCTCAACTGTTGTAGTGACATCAATCCCATAACGACGCAATCCAATAGCAGACGCAATCCAATAGCAATTGCTGGAGTAACATTTTCATCTAAATGAAAGCGAATACGCTTATTCACCTCTCAATTGCTCCAACTTAGTCTGTAATATCGAGGTATGATTACGCTGATACTCCTGAATCAGAGCTTCTTCCTCTTCCATCCGTTTCTCTATATCTTCACGATGCTCAAAATAATAAGCCATTGCTGCATAGACTTGAGCCAAAGATAATTCATAAACTCCAGCAATTTCGATTAAAGACATCCCTAATTTCAAATGCATCACAGCTATATCTTCTACGGTAATTCTAGTGCCAGATATTCTTGGTTTTCCGCTTCTAACATCTGATGATGTTTCTATTTGTTCAATACTTAAAATTGGCATAACTTTCAATATTGTTTGTTGGACATCACAAATAACAGTGATTCCTAATTACTAACTAGAAATCAATTATAGCGATCTTTTTGCGATTAAATTTTCCCAAAAGGCGATCGAGTTCACTTAGTAAAGATCGCATAGAAAGTAACTGAGATCGCAATAGCAATTAAATAAATCTTTTTTTGCGCGATCGCTAATACATCATACAAGATAGGCGATCACACTATCAAATGAGGTTGAATCGGGTTATTTTGGTTCTTCACCAAGAGCCTGCTGTGATGCATGTCGAATATGGAGAATCCTCACTGTTGATACATCTTGACTTTCTAAAATAGTAAAAAGGATGCGATATGAATTACGTCCTTTACCATAGAGTAATTGTCTAATTTCTTGACTAAAGTAGTCATTTTCTCTTGCTAAAAGACAACGTTTTGGCATTTGGATCAAAGACTCGATTGCATTTAGAAGTCCTGCGTACCATTGAGTTGCTTTTGTGGGAGAGGCGACTTGAGATAAACGGAGAAAAGCTTTGTCTGCTTCAGCTTCTGCTACGCTGGAAATCTCAATCCGATATTTCTTCATGAGTCGGCTGGCAGATTATATTTGCGACGCTGTTCCTCAGCAAATTCATCAAAAGAGCGAAACCGATCTGCCTCAAAATCATTTAGTCCTTGCTGTATTCCTTTGATAGCATCCTCGGAATCTTTTACTTCCCACTCTAAGAGACTCGTCAATAATTCAGATGCCAAAGAGTTAATATCTTGACCTTGTTGAGAAGCTTTATCACGCAGTAATGCTTCTACTTCAGGACTAAGGTTAACCATAATTGTCATTGAGCAAAATTCTCCGACATCAAGCCTACGCATTTTATTTTAGCAAAACTATAATAGGAGCGATCGCAATTTGCATTAACCTAAGATCTGCCTAACCTGTGCTAAGGCTTCTTCTCCAGGAATAGGCTTAACTAATCCATTGCAAATCTCATTTCGTCGCTTTTTTGCCTCTACTAGCCATTCGGACTGAATAGATTCATCCACCTCAAGGCTATCTAATAACTTTTCTACAAGCTGAAGTCTAAGATCTTTGGGTAAAGACAAGGCTTCTTGGGTTAGTTGCTCGATAGACATAACAATATCTGTGCAGAGGTTGATTTAGGTAAAGGTTACAGTGACTTTCTTACATTATATGAGGCTTGAGATAGGTAGTTTGATAACATTCCGTAATGCGTTACGCTGTAGCTAACACATCCTACAAGCTCGACGATCGCTGTTCTTCATAATCCATGAACTCTGAAGGAGATAGGATATCAATCGCGTCAAATTTTTTTAAGGTTAGTAAGTCTTTGTCCCCAGTAACAATACAAGCTGCCTTTCCTGTAATGGCTGTTCCCAGAACCTTATCATCATCAGGATCTCGACAGATATTTTTCTCTAAAGGAGCAACTTCAACAACTTGCATCCTCGATCTCAACAGAGTTTCAACAGCAGTAGCATCTTCATCAGAGTATTTAAATTTTTTCGTCAACTTTTCTCTCAATTCGTTAAGAATAAACTCTGAAGTAATACAAGAATGTATACTCAGGCATCGCTCTACAAGGGTATGACAGGAGCCTTGAGATATGAAGGCAGCAATCAGAACATTGGTATCAAGAACAAGATTCATGAGACTTGTTCGAAGATCTCTTCATCCGTGTAAGTGGTTTGTGCTTTCTGAAGCATGTGGGAACGTAATGCTCTAAATTTGCGGATAAACAAATAGTCTTCTAAGGCTTCTCGTACCAGGTTATCTAGAGGAATACCTTCTGTTTGAGTAATGTTGTCTAGAGTTTCCTTAATCTCTGATGTTATGGTGATGGTTAGGGTTTCTTCCATGTCAAAGGATTACTACACTATATTTTCAATAATATCCTCATATTATGATCGCAATAGCAATTAAATAAATCTTTTTTTGCGTGATCGCTAACTTAACCTACAAAATCGGCGATCACACTTAATTTTTAACTCAACTATAACTGCTAAAATGAATTAAAAATCAAAATAAGATGGTTGATGCAAAATATTTATAAATTACCACTAGTTTTAGAACCTCAACCAGAAGGTGGTTATACAGTAACTTGTCCTTTGTTACCTAATTTAATTACGGAAGCTGATACTTTAGACGAAGTAATTCCTAATGTTTCTGATGCTTTAGCTGCATTAATAGAAACTTATGAAGATTTGAACCAACCTTTGCCTTCTATTTTGCAATCCTATCCTCAAAACACTGTTATTTGGAGTGAAAGTTTAATTCCTGTAGCATCAGACTGAAGTATCGAGAAATAGCCAAAAGGCTCAAAAAAATGGGTTGTGAGGAACTCCCAAGACGTGGAGGTGGTTCTCATCGCAAATGGTATAACTCTAAAACAAATAGCATTGTGCCAATTCCTGATTGGGGAAGTAAAGATTTGAAAATTGGTACATTACGCCAAATTATACAAAGCTGTATACGGCAGTCTCAACTATGCGATGGGGTTTTTCTTCATCTAAAATAAGCTGCTGCAAATGCTCCACAGTTGAGGTAGAGAAAAATTGTTCTCCAGTTTCCTCATTCACACGAGCAGGAACATTCTCAACTAAGAAAAACTTTACATTTACTTCAAGGGTATAAGTTACTCGCTTTTCTACCAATGTTTCTTGCCAGTCATTCGTCATAGTTTTTGTTTCTCCTTACTTTGAAATCCTTTTCTCTTATATCTTCACGACGCTCAAAATAATAAGCCATCGCTGCATAGACTTGAGCCAAAGTTAATTCAAAAATTTTCACCGTTTACTGGCATGTAAAATAGTCAGACCAACTATCGATTCACCCTCATAACGGATGATTACATCATCATCTGTTAGTTCACTGTCTGTGGCGTGACTCGGTTTTTTGAAGTTGATATAAAGTACGTCAGCTTCGGAGTCATAAGATGACCACAGATAGCCTTGTGGAGATTGTTTTACCGTTGGAATCAATTTAAGATAATCTTGAACTACTATTTCGGCCATACTTGTTTCCTTCTATTAAGGTATTGTTCTCGACGTGTTAAAAACGCTGTAATTATAAAACCATCACCAACTAATTCACGGTATACTACAACCAGAAATTTATTTTTTTCAATTTCTCTGACAGCGAGTAGTTCTCCATCTCCACCTTCGAGAATTTTTGATGGATTTACGACGGTTTCTAACGTTTCTAAACGCATTCCTGCTAATTCACAATGTTCTTCTGTGATGTGCGCCCATCTTTCATCTGTTAAACGGATAGAAATTCCATTTTTAGATTGAACAGTTTCAAGCATATTGAATTGATACGAGAAAAACGCTCTTACCTAAGCAGATAAAGACCTGTCACTTTGACAGAAACGTTTGGGAATAGTTGTAAGTTTAACTATAATAATATACGGAAAGTTTCTGGCGCTAATTCCATAGAAAAAATGGATCGCAATAGTAATTCAATAAATCATTTAGATAGATTTATAAATCCTCTTTGTCATAGTCTTGATCTAACTGATCAGGACCATCATCTTTCGGATATTGCTTGAAAACCAATCTCGTTGCGTTAGTATTTAATTTAATGGGAAAGTCATCGTGGTTATTGTGTTTTAATTTTAGAATAAGACCTTCAGAATCTCCTACATCTCGACTACCTGACTCTTTCCAGCCTGCCCATTGAATTGCAAAATCTATCTTGTTAGAGCGATCTGTCTTCTCTAGTACTATGTAAATATCACCTGGCGTTGGAGGAGGAGTATATGTATATCGAGTTAAAGTAGTCGCCCTTACCGTTCTTTGTTCTGTTTCTAAATTTGTAGCTTCTGCTTTTTTATGGTCGTCAGTTCTTCCTAAAGTTGTAATTGTTTCGATTATTCTTGTAGATGCTACTGATAAAGCGGCTTTCATATTTTGATCATCGCGTTTAGAGTAATATGTTGCGTTAATTCCAGCTAAATCCGATGGAATTTTGACGTTTTTTTCAGAGACAAAGAATGTTCGTTTCCGACCCAATTTCCCCATGAATAAACCAAGTTCAAATAGAACATTGTCTCGTGGTGATGAATGGCTTTCGTTTCGACTTTCACATCATCGGCAGAAAGCACCAAAATAGCGAAATCAAATTTATTCACAATATCCAGAAGATATTCAAGTGTGCTAATTCCCAAATCCCACGCTTCATTCCGCCAAAGTGTAATAATAGCATCATCATGAAGGTTAATTTCGATTGCACGAGCAACCTTAAGCCCCTCTTTTGAAGATCCGATAAATATTGATGGCTTGTTAGGCATATGTTCTTAGATCCTTCTTTAAAATCCATCCTATAGTATGGCTTTAACAAAACTGCAATGTAAAGTGGAGCCTAACTTAAGTCTAACTACCATAATAAATATCTGAATTTTTATTTTTCAAAAATTTATGAATGGAGATCTCATTTACGCCTACTTCCATTAGACTTAATACAAGAAGTTTAATGATTATTGTTAGTAAATAATTTAAAATAAATAGATTGACAAAATTCCTTGATCGGAAAAGCTAAAAAAGTTAGAGGATTAATCGTCACAATAATATTACGAAAATCTCTTTTCGCCAAAGTCACAATTTGCTTCGCTACCCAATCTGCCGACATGACTCCAATTGGATTCAGATTACTTTTAAAAGGCCCCAAGATTAACTTCCGAACAATACAAGGAGCATCCAAGCGACGCAACGTAACTAAATCTCCCAGAGTTCTCTTACTTAATTCATAAAGAGGACTAAATGCCGGATTAACTTCTGCTTCTGAAGTATTAACCCAAACTTCTTTGGTAACAACATCTTTATTAGTTAGTACAGTATTAAAGAATAATTCCATTAATCGCAAGCTAGAAAAAGCATTAACTTCATAGGATTTAGAGATCGCACTATCACTCCTCTCTTGATGAACATTAATACCGTGATTGAGAATTAAAATATCAATTTTTTCTAATTCTTTCGCTAAAGCCTCTTCTTGATTTATCGACCAGGTTACAGTTTTTACGGGCACAACTTCGCCATTAATATCTAAAGTAATTTCTTGATTACTAGAGGTGAAAGCCGTTACCTTGGCTCCTGCTAAAGCTAATTGTTTTAATAATGCTTTGCCTAAAGTTCCTGATGCGCCAGTAACCGCAATTTTTTTTCCTTTAAGTGATAATGCCGTACCCATTAGTTTATCGACTAGAGTGATTGTGCCACAAAAATAAGCATTCTGGTTATCGAAGTGATGTCGCCAATGATAAGGGCGATTGACAAATAAATTAGCGGGTATCGCTTTAAAATCTCCAGAGCGATGGGTAATATCGGTTAATTCATCGATTCCAGGAACTCCTAAGCCTCTAGCGATCGCGCCCAACAAAAATACGATAGTATAAACTGAACCTGCACTAGCTAGCCAAGGTAAAGGTAAATTATTGCCATAACTAATACCCAAAGGCAAGAAACTCAGCGATAACATGACTAATGCTTCTGGAACATCATTGTACCAATGGGCCTGACGATAGATCTCGTCACTAACTGGCGTTAAATCGGGACGAAATACTTTATGATGCCAAATATGAAGCCGATAAAGAGGCGGCACCACATGGGCTAGAGCATGATAACAGTCTCGCACCAACTCTACCCAGAGTATAGAGCCTAATAATAGCGCAAAAATTACATAAAAGTTAGTCATAATTCAAATTACTTAATTAATAATTCACTCAAGTTTAAATTATCGAAAAATTAGCTATTACTGATTAATTTAACCAAAAACACTATGTTCAACCTATTGATAAGGAAAATCAATGGCCAAAGACCTCTAAATTACTTTAGAATTAGTTAACAAAGTTAACAATTAATCAACTTCGATACAATATACAGTATTGAACTGCTAATCACAGATAACTATAGAAAACAAAACTAACTATGTCAGAGAATTACTGGGAAAAGCAACCAAAAGAGGAAGAATTAGACCCCATTAGTTCTTTTCTAGCAGAATGGACCGATCCAGAAGCTGAGGAAGAGGAGTTCAGGAGTGACTTTTTCCAGGGATTATCAGGACGTAGAAAAAAATCTGCCCTTATTTTAACGGTAATTTGGAGCGCAGTAATTTTGCTTCATTTACTATCCTGGGGTTATGGGCTAGTTATGATCTTGACCGGATTAGTCAGCATTCATCTGCTAAGGATTATCACCAGAACACCAGAACAGTCGCCTCAACCCTTAACTGATGAGGAGCTCAACTCTGTCCCAACTGTTTCTTTATTAGTCTCAGCAAAAAATGAAGAAGCTGTTATTGCTAATCTCATCGAAATGTTAGGCAATCTCGATTATCCTCAAGATAAATACGAAGTATGGGCAATTGATGATCGTAGTAGCGATCGCACTCCCGAAATTTTAGATCAATTAGCCTCACAATATCCCCAACTTAAAGTTGTACATCGTTCTGCTGGGGCAACAGGTGGCAAATCAGGGGCCTTAAATCAAATTTTACCCCAAACTAAGGGCGAGATTATTGGCGTATTTGATGCCGATGCAGTGGTCGAAAAAGACTTTTTGCGTCGAGTTGTTCCCATGTTCAAGGAAGCTAAAATTGGTGCGGTGCAAGTCAGAAAAGCGATCGCCAATTATAACGATAACTTCTGGACTAAAGGACAAGCTGCTGAAATGGCATTAGATAGTTATGTTCAACAACAGCGAATCGCTCTTCAAGGAGTAGGAGAATTACGGGGTAATGGTCAATTTGTGCGTCGTGAGGCCTTAAAAAGTTGTGGCGGTTGGAATGAAGAAACTATTACTGATGATCTGGATCTGACCGTTCGTTTACATTTAGACGATTGGAAAATTGGCTTTCTACTCGATGCACCAGTGGAAGAAGAGGGGGTAACATCGGCGATCGCACTTTGGCATCAACGGAATCGTTGGGCAGAAGGCGGTTACCAAAGATACTTAGATTACTGGCGTTTTATTTTCCGTAGTCCCATTGGTTTTGGCAAACGAATTGATTTACTGTTCTTTGTGCTTTTGCAATATATTTTGCCGGCGGCCATGATTCCCGACTTTGTGATGATGTTAATGCGCCATCATTTACCAATTCTTGCTCCCTTGAGTACTTTGCTATTTTGTTTCGGGTTAATCTCAATGTCCCAAGGATTAGCCAGAATCGAGGCAACTAAAGGGCCATTGAATTTCTCAAGTTGGGTCAAGATCACTCGACAAACTATCAGAGGCATAATTTATATGCTGCATTGGCAAATAGTTATGGCTAGTATCACAGTGCGGATGTCAGTGCGGCCTAAAAAACTTAAATGGGTTAAAACAGTTCACGAAGGTGGCGGCAACGAAAGTTACGAATTTTAGTTTTGCTGCGCGAAAGTCAAATCTGTTAACTAATTAAGTAATTCATACTGTACAATCTGAAACTTTCCGATCACATTCCTAAATTCTATGCTTCCAAAATTACTTGCTTTAGATTTTGATGGTGTCATTTGTGATGGTTTGATTGAATATTTTGTGACAACAAAAAAGATTTATCACAAAATTTGGCAAACAGATTCCTCAACGATAACTGATGAATTCGCCGAAGCTTTTTCGCAACTTCGTCCTGTGATTGAAACTGGTTGGGAAATGCCTGTTTTGTTGCGATCGCTTGTTTTGGGTATCACACCAGACAAGATCTTATCCCAATGGCATTTAATCCGAGAACAAATAGTTACCCAAGAAAATTTAGACACCAAGTTACTTAGTGAAACTCTGGATAAGACTAGGGATGATTGCATTAATAATAATTTAGATGATTGGTTGAGTTTACATCGTTTTTATCCTGGAATTTTGGCTCAACTACAACAAATTATTAATTCTGATTGTCATTGCTATATTGTAACAACCAAAGAAGGAAGATTCGTTAAACAATTATTAGAGAAACAAGGAATCGAATTACCAGCTAATAATATCATTGGTAAAGAATGTAAGCGTCCTAAATATGAAACCTTAAGATTATTAAGAGATACGATTCCTGGATCAGATATTAGTGTTTGGTTTATCGAAGATCGCTTAAAAACTTTGGAGTTAGTCAAACAACAAACTGATTTAGCCGAAGTTCAATTATTGCTTGCTGACTGGGGATATAATACCGAATTAGAAAGAACCAAAGCACAACAAGATTATCGTATTAAACTAATATCTTTAGCCGAATTTACAATAATTTAAAATTACTAATTGTTAATTGTTACCTGTTTTAATATTATTTTCTTGGATTATGGTGTGTAATGCCCAATTAGTATCGGTGTGGGGATAATCTAAACGATAATGTCCTCCTCGACTTTCAGTGCGAAACAAGGCACTTTTGAGAATTAAATTAGCAATATCTATTAGGTTTAGGGTTTCCGTATAAAATCTTAAATTCTCTTCAGTATCAGGGGAAGAAAATTGAATCTGTTCTCTGGGGGATAAGTTCAAAATATATTTACCCAAATCAAGAGCAAGTAACTCCTGCCGCCAAGTTTGAATTTGAGATAGTGCATTTTCCATAACTTTCTGACTACGACAAATCCCAGCACTTTTCCATACTAGAGAAGGTAATTGTTCTCGAATTTGATTAACAAGATCAATATTAAATTCAGTTTCCTTAACGGTAATTAATTTTGGTTCTGATGGCGTAACCTGCAATGGAATCTTTAACTTAGATAATTGCCCCGCATAGACAATACATTCTAGTAAAGAATTACTTGCTAAACGATTAGCTCCATGAACTCCTGTACTAGCGGTTTCTCCCACTGCGTATAAGCCTGGAATAGAAGTTTGATTTCTCTGATCGACAGCGATTCCTCCCATCCAATAGTGAGCAGCAGGAGCAACGGGTATTGGCTCCTGAAACAGATCGACACCCCATTTTTGGCAAACGCGAATAATATTGGGAAAACGATAGCGGATTTTGGCTTCAGGAATAACGCTTAAATCCAAATAAACATTACTGTCTCCAGTTTTTTGTAGATGAGTAAAAATCGCCCGACTTACCACATCTCTAGGTGCTAATTCGCCATCAGGGTGATAGTCAAAAGCAAAACGCTTTCCTGCTTTGTCTATGAGATGGGCTCCTTCTCCTCGGACAGCTTCACTAATTAAAAATCTAGGTGCACCTGGTTTGGTCAAAGCAGTAGGATGAAACTGAACGAATTCTGCATCACGTATTTTCGCGCCACTACGCCAGGCGATCGCAACTCCATCTCCTGTGCTAACCTGAGGATTAGTAGTTTGGGAAAAAACTTGTCCGCCGCCTCCAGTAGCTAAAATAACTGCACCGGCGCTAATCCAGGTAATTTTATTGTCATAGAGAATCTTAACGCCCTGACAAACTCCTTCCTTAAGCAATAA
Organism: Xenococcus sp. MO_188.B8; assembly: GCA_030065615.1. Taxonomy (GTDB): domain Bacteria; phylum Cyanobacteriota; class Cyanobacteriia; order Cyanobacteriales; family Xenococcaceae; genus Xenococcus. The sequence continues at coordinate 17,247 of JASJDR010000023.1, forward strand.
ATTCAAGGCAAAAGCTTGGGATAAAATCGTAATATTAGAGCGTTGTAAAACCTGTTGCATGAGAGTTGTTACGATCGCTCTACCCGTAGTATCTGCAGCATGAAGAACTCTGGGGCGAGAATGGGCAGCTTCTAGAGTCATTGCCAATTGGTCATTTTTCCGATCTTGCCCGGGGCTAGGTGCTACGCGATCAAAAGCTACTCCCATCTCGACTAAAGATTTAATCGAACTTGCCCCATGTTCTACCAAAAATTGTACGGCATCGCGATCGCATAAACCAGCACCAGCTTTTAAGGTATCCTCCAGATGTAATTTCGGAGAATCCTCGGCATTCATTGCTGCGGCGATCCCTCCTTGTGCCCAATCACTAGCCCCTGTTTTCAGTTTCGCTTTGGTGATTAACCCTACACGGTAATCAAGGGATAAACATAAAGCAGAATATAGTCCCGCAGCACCAGAGCCTATTACGACTACATCGAAATTAGAGTAATCTTTCTCTTTATACATATCTGTGTAAAATTCAATTTATCGGAACTGGGAATTAGGGCTTAGGGAAAGGGCACCTTTGGGTAATACATAATACAATAGTAAGTATAAAATTTAGAATGTGTAATTAATTCTACCTCCAGATAGTAACAACAGGACTGGTGTGACAGTTGATCCAAGTTCTATGTTTGTGGGATATTAGAGCAATTCTAATTTCTGGGTAAATTTTAGTTTGCTGAGACTGGCGATATAAAGGAAAAAAATCTGGGAACTATAAAGAGAACGGACTGTTGAACGTTTATCATGGAACCAAATCTAGAACTCAATTTAACAGAAAAGCAAAATAATGAGTCGAGAAGATATCCACGAGTAGACGTAGATTCAGGAACTTTGATTGAATTCAGTCTCCAAAATGAAGACTTTCAGCCTTTATATAAGGCCTTTATTATTGACTACTCTCTGAGAGGCTGTGGAATCATAACAGTTAATAAAAGCGAAGAAATATTTAAAGAAAACGATCTTTGTTACGTCAAGGTTCCCGAAGAAAGTCATGTTACTCTTAAAACCAAAATTATATGGGTCAAGAAAATAGAAAATAAAGTTTTTAGACTGGGACTCGAATATATTGATTAGGGGCTGATAACTGATAACTCTTAACTTAATTGATAGATCAATAGTGGTTGCCCACTTTGCGGTGATGCACAGCAGTTAAACCATCAGGATTAGAAACTCTACCTGCGGTAACTTTACTATAAACAACCCAGTGATCACTACATTCCATTCGAGTAACTACTTCACATTCGAGATAAGCTAGGGCTTCAGTTAAAATTGGTGAGCCATTTTCCGCTGTTTGAGTGCCTACTCCGGAAAAACGATCTGCACCAGGTTTAAAACGTTTGAGGAAATGTTTCATTAAGCCCTGATATTTACCTTCTTCGAGGACATTTAAGACAAAGCGATCGCCAACTTGCATTAAAGATTCGATCGCCCGATCCTTAGCCACAGCAATCGTAAAACCAGGGGGTTCAAAGCTAGCTTGGGATACCCAAGAAGCTAACATGGCACTGCTAACATGATCTTTGGTTGCAGTGATAATATAAAGTCCACCGCTAATCCTTCCCATAGCTTTATCTAAATCGCTATCGAGGGATCTCATCTGTTTCACTAGCTTATCGCGGGATAATAGTTGTCCTAAATCTGTTCCCGATTCTTCGCATAATTGATAAGTTGCCTCGTTAGGCGTATCTTTAACCCGAATTGAGGGGAAAGCTTTTTTCAAACCCACATCTCGGAATTTAGTTAACAAAGGATCGATTGGTTCATCATTATCCCCATAAGATTCAAACATCCCGATAACTTGCTTTTCTTTGGCTGCGGCTAAGACTGTTCCCACATTAGCCACAATGTCTTGATGATTATATCCTGATAAAGGGGGCATCCCTAAAACAATACCCGAAGCACGAGATACCAATTCATGAACTTCAGTGTTTTCTGCTGAGCGCAAGTCTAGCATCTCTACAGCAACCCCAGTTTTGGTAATCCCATGGGCAATAGCTTGAGATAAGCGATCACTGTGACCATAATCAGAAATATAAAATACGGCTGCGGTTTTTTCAGCTTTAGTTTGGGCTTTACTCCATTGGTAATAGCGCTCTAATAATTCTTGTAAGTTATGGCGTAATAAAGGCCCATGACCATTAGCAACGGTCGTAATTTCCCCTAGCTTGTCCATCCGCTTCATGGCCGAAAGTACTGAACGAGCATTGGGAGCCATCAAGCAATCGTAATAGAAACGATAATCTCTGGCGATCGCCTCTAAGTCTTCATCAAAAAGACTATCGGAACAATAATGCATGCCAAAAGCATCGCAAGTATACAAAATATTAGTTCCGCGATCGTAACTAAAGATGGTATCTGGCCAATGTAGATTGGGTGCGTTGATAAAGTCGATAATATGGCCCTTGCCTAAATCGATACTATTGCCAGTTTTAACGATCTGCGACTCAAAAGGTTGATGTACTAGATCTTCTAAGAATTTAATTGCTGTTTTGGCTGCGACTACTGTAGCTTGAGGAGCCAAGGCTAAAAAATCTTGCACTAGACCACTATGATCCGGTTCGGTATGACTAATAATTAAATAATCAATTTCTTGAGGATCGATTATTCCTTGTAAAGCATCAAGGTATAGCTGGCGAAACTTACCATGGGAGGTATCGACTAAAGCTGTTTTTTCTCCTCGAATTAAATAAGAGTTATAGGTAGTACCATTTTGTAAACCAAATTCTATATCAAAGCGATCGCGATCCCAGTCTAAAGAACGTATTGTGGTAGTATCTGGGGCTATTTCCTCAGTTTGGATAGTCAACCGCTTTGCTGTTTTTATGGGCGTTGCTACCATGTCTCCCCTCCTTAAATTTATATTAAAATTTGTTAACTATAGGTCTATTGTTACATGTTCTTCGACTTCAGTTAAGATGCTCCTGTTTTCAGAGAAAAATTTCAACTAAAGTAGGATTGAAATGCAGTATAGACGGTTCGGCAAAACTAATCTTAATTTATCTTTGTTTTCTTTGGGGACAATGCGCTGTTTGGCTTCTCCCCAATTATTCGTTTCTACTATCAAAAAAGCGCTCGCTCTGGGCATCAATCACCTAGAAACCGCCAGAGGTTACGGTAAAAGTGAAGAATATCTCGGTTTAGCACTGCGATCGGGTTTACCCGTAGCTAGAGAAAATCTTTATCTGACTACTAAGTTACCACCAACTAGCGATCGCGCTCTCATGACGCAATGGATTGATGAATCTTTGGCAAGATTACAACTAGACTATATCGATTGTTTAGCGATTCATGGCATTAATACCCAGGAGCATTTAGAATCGGTTACTCAAGGATGTATTGAGGCAATTCATCAGGCGCAACACCAAGGCAAAATTAGACATTTAGGGTTTTCTACCCATGGCCCTCTAGATTTAATTCTGGCTGCGATTGAGAGCGATTTATTTGAATTTGTCAATTTACATTACTATTATTTCTGGCAGCGTAATCAACCAGCGATCGCGTTAGCCAAGAAAAAAGATTTAGGTGTATTTATTATTTCTCCTGGAGACAAGGGAGGAAGACTCTATACTCCCCCCACAACTTTAGCCGAACTTTGCCAACCCTTTTCGCCCATAGAATTGACCTACCGTTTTTTGACAAGCGATCGTAGAATTACCACCTTGAGTGTGGGTGCCGCGCATCCCGATGAATTACTTTTTTTGCAACGAGCAAATAATGAGAATCAGGTTGATTGGGCTGATCCTTTAACCCTAGAAGAAAAGAAGAAATTAGAGGTATTAGAAAAACATTTAGAGCAAAGTTTAAACAGCGATCAATGTCGTCAATGTTATCAATGTTTACCCTGTCCCGAATCGATTAATATTCCTGAAATATTACGCCTGCGCAATCTAGCTGTCGCCTATGACATGAAAGATTATGGTCAATATCGTTACCGTATGCTTGAAAATGCGGGACATTGGTTTCCTGGGACAAAAGGCGATCGCTGTACCGAATGTGGCGAATGTCTTCCCCGTTGTCCTCAAAATTTAGATATTCCTAGATTATTACAAGATACTCATCAACTTCTTAATGGCGCGCCTCGCCGTCGTCTTTGGGAATAATAATTGAAGGAACAAGGAACAAGGACAATTTCTCCCTTGTCTTGCCTATCTTCCACTACTCCTGAAGCTACCCTGCTTGCCTTATTTCCGTTATCTGAAAGTTAGACATAATTGGACAAAAGTGGATAAAATTCCCCACACATTCCAATCGAATCAACTTCAGTTCCTGCTTCATCAACGGACTTCGGAGTCTTCGTCTCCACAGACATCTCTTGGTGCTCGTTCCCTCTCTTGGTCAGCATTCCCTTGCTAGGTCGGCTTGCGTCCTTTGAGGAAACCTCAAAGGCGTTCCGACCTCTTACGCCGCCCTAAAGGATACCGCTCGCACGCCCCGAAGGTAGTCCTTTAGGATAACGCGGGGTCTGACCGCTAGCTCGGGGAACCCGAGCGGGGTCGCACCGCCACATCGGGTCTAACTAACCCTAGTAAATTTAAACTGGCTGAATAGTCTCTATCTGCTACCCAATCACAGTGTTCACAATCATAAACTCTCTTTGATAATGGGAGTTGCTCTTTTTTGTGCCCACAACAGGGGCATAATTTTGATGAGGGAAAAAAGCGGTCGGCTAAAACCAATTCACTACCATATAATTGGGTTTTATAGGTTAATTGTCTTTTGAATTCATAGAATCCTGAATCAGCTATAGCTTTCGCTAACTTTCGGTTTTTAATCATTCCCGCTACATTCAAATTTTCTATAACGATTTCGCTGTGGTTTTTAGCTAGTCGGGTAGTTAACTTATGAATGAAGTCTTGACGAATGCAGGAAATCTTATAATGAAGTTTAGCTATTTTAAGTTGGGCTTTTTTCCAGTTGTTAGAGCCAATTACTTTGTTTCTATTTTTCCATTGTAGTTTGGCTAATTTCTTTTCTAATTGTTGATAAGGTCTTGGGGAACATAGTTCTTCTCCTGTTGATAAGGTAGCAAATCTGAGTAATCCCAAATCAATTCCGATAGGATTATTTTTGGGCGCAATCTTGGATGGTTCTATTTCTATTTTGAAACTAATAAACCAGCGATGTGCTTTTTTACTTATCGTGACTGAGGATGGTTTAATACCTTGAGGTAATCTTTCGTAGGTTTTTAACCATCCAATTCTCGGTACTTTGATTTGGTCATGCTCTACGGTAATTGAGCCATCTAATGTAAAACTATCTTGTTTTCCTTTTCTTTTAAACCGAGGTGGTTTTTTCTTCAATTGAAAACAATCATCCCAAGCTTTTCTTAAGTGTCTCAGTGCATATTGTGGAGCAGATTTCGATACTTCGTAATACCATTGATTTTCGGATTTTACCAGAGCAACTAGCCATTTGTGTAAGTCAATAGCTGTGGGGAATTTGATTTTTGCTTCGGGATTTTCTTGATTGTTATCTAGAATTTTTTTAGTTAAGTCTAATCCCCAATTCCAAGCATGGCGTGCTACTCCTGCATGTTTGGCTAACAGGATTCTTTGATGAGATTTGACTTTAATTTCTGTTTTGAATCCTAATAACATAAGCAATGCAGCTTCTATTGGCGATAGCTTTGAGACTTGTACTTGGGGCTATTGTACCTTTCTCTTGGTGCCTGTGCAATATGCCGTATGACCGAAAGAATTTTAGATTTTTGATTAACGAAAGCTACTTCCTTGACCCGGCTAAAATTAGACATGAGTGCTTTATTCTTAATCAAATGTCTAACTATGTCACAAATTGTCCAATTATTTCGATTTAGTTGATAGCCCTATAGCGTCAGCGCAATTTCCAACCTGCTTTAATTGGATTAAAATTAGCGTCAAAAATAGTCTGTTGATCGTAATAAACATCATAGGAATAGACTGGTGAGAACCTAGCGCCTCTAAGATCGGCAGCGACAAAATAGGCCTTAAATAAATTAGCTCCTCTCAAATCTGCTTCCTGCAAATTAGCTCCTCGAAAATTAGCTTGCTCTAAATTGCTTCTCCGTAAATTAGCTTCAATTAAACAAGCTTGTTGAAAATTGACATAAGATAAATTTGCTAATTCGAGATCTGCTAGAGTCAGATCGACTTTAATTAAACTAGAACAACTTAGATTACTACTATTTAAGTTAGCCTGGATTAAAGTAGATTGATCTAGTATAATTTTTTTCAACTTCACTCCATTTAAAGGTACTTGGCAGAGTTCTAATCCCCGAAAGTCAATTTCTCCATTAATGTAATTTTTGATCATTTGATAGAGACTAGGAAAAGATAAATTTTGGAATCGATAGAGATTGTAGAGATATTTCAGGAAGAAATTAACAGTTACTTGTTTAATATATCCTTGCTCTATCGCTAAGGCATAAAGCCGAGTCTCCGAGTTACTTTGTTTCTGTTTCTGCTTTAAAATTGTGAGTTGCTCTTGATCTAGCAATCCTGCTGCTAACAAATAAAATGCTAACGGTCTTTTTGGTGTTTTCTCCAGAAAACTTGACCATCTATCCACAAAAAAATCGGCAGTTTCTTGTTTAATCCAACTGCGATAAGCCAAGATTTCGCCAATTTTCATATTATTATCTTGCTGTTCCTCTAAAGCTATTTCTATCTGAGCTATTGAAACTAATCCTGCTTCGAGTAAAACTTCTCCTAGAGGTTTCTTAGATTGTAGATTAACCAAGGAATTCTTAGATAATTTTCGATCTTGTTGATCAGAAAAATATTGCGACATTATTATTACATATAGGTAATAGAAAATCTAGAAATAGAGAATAGGGAACAGTGATTAATTTACCAAGTAGACCAAAAGATAAGAAACAATTTTTGTTACTAAGATTTAAGGGCAAAGATTGGCTATTTCATCTTGTGGGGAAGTATCGAATGAATCTGGCATGATAGTGGTGTCAATTTCATTAGCTGCAAATATTGCCCCTGCAGCACTACCACCACCATCATCATCATCATCATCATCATTGGTATTCAAGGATACTTGTTCCTGATAATAAGAGCCACTTAGCACCAAAGCATCTGTAAGAGCTGATTCATAAGGTTCGTTTGAGGATAAGATATAATTCACTCCAGAGTCATTACAAACATTTTGTTGTAATTCTGTCCTCTCTTGATGGCTAAGAGTATGCGTAATTTCAGATCCTTGTGCTACTGCAACCTGAAAAAGAGGCAGAGTGGCTGTAAATGCTAGAGAAATAATTAGCTTTTTCATAGAATATACCTGTAACTTAATTAGTAATAAATTGATTGCCAGAGAAAAATAGATAATGATTGCTTAGATATAATGATTAGTCAGCATAAATAATTGGAGGAGTTTGATTATTTATGATTTCTTCTTGAGCGTCCGTAATTTCCTGTGTAATCTTGTCAATAGCAGCTCTGCCAAAGTCCGCAAAACCGTTCGCCACCTCAACAAAAGCATTGTCTCCGCCAATTACATTATTTTCAAAATATTGGTCAATTTGGTCTTCTCTGTTTTTCGCAAAACGATCTCGACCAATAATAAAGGGTAGATTATAAAAATTGTCCAATGTTTTACCAGAGTCAACAACTTCATTAGGGGATAAAATTGCTAAACCATTAATCGTTATTCCTTCTGCTACAGCTGCATCTCTAGCTGCTTGAACTGGAGGACAGATTACATGTTCAATGGGCACTCTGACAAGTCCACGAATTTGTTTTCCTGAACCATTAAATCTTGCATTATAGGAACCATTAGCACACTTGCTTTTCCCATCGAGATAGTTAGGTAAATTTAGACTATTGTAGGAGAAATAATCATTAATAGAGCCAACATCTGAAATATCTACCGAAGCTTTATTATCTAGACCATCTCCAGAAACATCAATTACTAAAGCCTGACCTTCATAATTATTAGTCAATAACAGGTTGGTGGCAGAAGTAATGGCCTCTGCCAGATGGGTACTGCCATAACTCGGTCTTGCTGCAGCAGCGATCGCATCAGAGAAAGCGTAGGCACTAGCGGCATCTGTAATCAGATACCAACCGATCTCGTCATGAGCTGAATTCGACCAATATTGCAAGGTAACAGCTAATCCATTAGGTAAACTTTCGATCGCGGAGATTAATCCAGGATCTCTAAAAGCATCAATATAACCTTGATGTTGTAAATTAAATTCTCTGCCGCTAATACTTCCAGAAACATCAACAGATAAAACCAACTCTACATCTACAGTTATGGGGTCTGTTTGTGCTAATACTGGGTTTTTATCTTGGCTAGAAAACATCAATGAAATTGCAATAATTAAAAAAGAAAAAATGCTTTTTTTGGATAATAGCTTAAATAAAAATTTAGGTAATACGTTAGAAATATTTTGCTGGTCTTTCATATCAAATAATAAAAAAAACTTAGTAGTAATCAATTAATTACATTTTGGCAAGCATGACTAATATTTAGGCAAAGTGGCTATAAAGTTTACAGCAAAAATCATGAATTTAATATCAACAAAAATCATATAAATAAAATGACATTCTAGAATATTTACTATAAAAAATAATTATTTCATATAAAAATTATCTTAAACCCGTATTTTCACTAAGAGCTAATGATCTCACAGCTTTTTTACTATTGTGCTTCTTGCACTATAGAGACTAGCTTATAGAGACCAGCTGGTGACAATAGCTTATTGTTCTGATTATTGTGTAGCGCTGGAATTTATTATTTTTTTGATCATTATTTTTTCAATTTATAGATTCGAGTATATAGCATTTCTCATGAGATACGTCTAACATCGGCCTTTGTTCTTTAAATTTTGTCTTAAAGCTAGAAATTTTGTACCTCATAAAAAAAATTTGCCTTGGAATAATCCAAAAGCTTAAGATTTTTATGGATAAAAAGCTCTAAATTATTCGGCAAACCGTAAATAAGTGATATGGAGCTAAAAATTAAGTACTTGTGTAATATTTTCTAGTGATGATAGGTGTTAGATTTTAGAAGTTAGGGAACAAGAAAATGTGTAAACAATTTTGCTTAGATACTTAAAAATCGAAAATTTAGGTATCAGGGATGAGAAATTTTCAGTTACAGGTTATTAGTTTGTTATTCCTCGTCCCTTCTTCGTTATGCCAAGTTAAATTCGAAGGTGTAACTTTATCTGTCTTACTATATCTAGGGATCAGTTCTGTATCTGAACGCAACCTAGTATTTATAGCACTAGTCACTGTAAATATAAGTATTAAGAACCTGCCATTGAGAAGTATCGGCAGATGCCGTATTATCCATACGGTTACTGGCTAAATCTGAAGGTTGTTGTTTATCGTGAAAAAAATATGTTGCTTTATCGAGGGTAGAAGTTTGAGTAGCCCAAGCACGAGCGCGAACTTTTTCAGGAGAACCCAAAATAGAGCGTCGAATAGCTATTTCAATATTACCGTTAACAATTCTTACATAAGCATCACTGCTACTATGGGTCACTGGGCTAGCAATACCGTCACAACTAGAACCACAATCCCAGTCAGAACTATTGGGGTTAGGGCCACCAAGGTCGTTATTGAGATCCTCGTAAAGCTCCACTCTGCCGAAACCTTCTGCTGTCCAAGTACTACCTACATCTGTAGCTAAAGGATTATAGACCACTAAAAAGTCAGAAAGTGAATCTCCCCCCGAAGCTGAAGCAAAGTCAGCATCGAGGTCAATGTGGTAGGTTTTGGATTCTCCAGTCAAATCGTAGTTCCAATCTTCCCGTAAGTCTTGTTGAAAATAGAAAAAGTCATTATCAAAACCGACGCTGAAAGCAGCAATGTCTGTATCTCCTGAGCCTGCAACAGCTAAATCCCAGTTTTCGTAGATATCGGCACTATAGCTCTGGCAACTATCACTGGATTCTGCCACCGTGTATGAGGTAGTAGCAGAACAATCAGTTACTGTAGATTTGATAGTCCAATCAGAATCAGGAGTCGTTACTTGAGCTAGAGAATTGAAGGAACAACCTAATGCCGCAATGCTACTGACACCCACAGTTTGGAGCAAACAAGTTAATTTTGTTTTTCTAGATAAGGAATGAGACATAATAGAATTATTTAAAAATACTTGATTGTTTAATAAATTTTACTGACCAATTTTTTTGTCTATTAGTAATGCATATTGAATTTTATTTAGCTGTATTAATTATATTTTGACAATTCTCACTAATAATTAGGCGAAGTACGTATAAATATTGCAGTTAATACTATTAAGTTAATGCAAAATAATTTGCTTTAAAAATATAATATTTTAGGGTATTTACTATACTATATGGATTATTTAACATAAAAAATGCATTACATCCGTGTTTTTACTAAAAATCGATGAGCAACCATATTTTATCTATTGAGTTTCTTGCAAAAATTTTAATAGCTCGCGATCATGACTGTTTTTTGTTATTAGACTCTGAAAAATCACAATTATTGTGTAATTACTCCTAGAAAAACAATAAAAATATCAAGAAAAAGGCTTGCCCTATAACAATCAAAAAAGCTTCAAATTTTGATTAATAAAAAGCTCTAAATTATTCGGCAAGCCCTAAATAAATAATCGGGGAAGTGAAAATTAAAAATCAAAAATTAGGTATGAATAATTTTCGGTTAATGGTTCCTAGTTATTATTCCTAGTTCCTGATTCATTATTGGTGAAACTAGTCGACAAAAGGTGTTGATGCTGCTGTAGAACTGATGGGTTCTCCGTCTGGAGTAGGAACAAAGTCAATACCCTCAACATCAGTCAGAGATAAACCATTCGTATCACCGTAACTATAGTTATTACCTTCTTGTAATGTTAGTTGAGCAATTACTTCATTATCATCATCATTCCCAACTAAACGATTATTACCAAAATCCCAACCCAAGGCTTCAAACTTAACGCTGCTAACACCTGCTAACCCATTATCTTGAGATTGATCGGTTACTTCGATGATTTCTCCTGTACTGGGGTTAACTTTGTAAGTTTCGTCATCATCATCGTCTGTTACATAGAGTGTGCCATCGGGGGCATGTTCAATATCTTCTGCTTGGCGAGATTGTTCCCCTAAACCATTAATTGATCCGATGAGTTGAACTAGACTGCCATCAGTTTTGCTAATTTTGTAAAGTTTGTCATGTACTGTATTATTCCCATTATTATAGTCTTTGAGCAAAGCGACTAAATCCCCAGTTAAAGGATCTATTGATAGTCCCGATACATTATCACTATCGCTATTACAAGGAATTTGAATTACGCCTAATATCTCAACTACATTGTCCCCAGAACCCACTAGTAAGGCATCTTGGATATTAAACGACATCAGAGTAGCGCAATAGGTTCCGCCATTATCATCAACGTCCAGAATTCGATCTAATGCCATGTACATAGTGCCATCTTCATCTAGAGTCATGGCTTCAATATCTGAGCCGATAGTTCTAATGGTGCCATTGTCATCCCATTTAAGCTGACCATAGTTGTTGAATCCAGTTAAAGTAGTGTAGTCTTCAAAGGAAAATAACTGTCCATCATCCTCATCAATTCCCCACATCCTTGGGGTAGTGGATTGTGCCTGTGCCTGGGAATATTGATTGATGAAAGGTTGAATCGTGCCAATTCCAGAGATTAAGGTTGCTAAAAGACTAGTTGCTGCGAATTTGATTAACTTAGTATCTTTAATAGACATATATTTACTAAAATATTCAATTAATTGTTTGGGAAGAACAAATTTATTTCCTATGTAGAAAATAACTAATATTTCAGACTGTACACATCAGTAACTTCTCGAAAATTTCAGTAAATTTATCGTGAAAAATATCTAAGTAAATCAAATATGATTTAAAGTTGTGATTAATCAGATAGATAAGTCTATACGGGAAAAGAGTTTGAAAGTTTTAGTGATATTACTCAAATCAAAAAGTATTATCGTTACTAGAACGACAAAACAGAAGGTAAATCTCCTCTAAGGATACTTCGATATCGAGCTTGTCGCTAATTGAACTCCAATGACAGACTGTCATTAGACAAGAAACTCTATGCTCTTTTCTAGATCAAGCTTTTACTAATTTCGAATAGATGATTATAAATTATCGAAGTTAGGTGATTTCTGGGAAAGAGCATACCTTGGGGTCGCCCCTACCAATAAATCTCATCAACACCTGGTACCAATATTTCTAGCAATCGTCTTAATCACTGATCTCTGAAATAAACTTCCTCTGCTACCCTTTTAAATCTTCTCAATTGAGCTTCCATATCTTTTTTCGTCCAATATTGAGCAAAAATTTTAAATCCCCAGCCAATAATAGGATTCGGAATTTCAAATTCAAAACGATTAAATAATAAAGTTCCTGTCGCAATGGGACGACATTCCCAGCGATCGCGTCCCCGAAAAAATCCGTCAAATTGCCAGACAATTAAACCCGGCTCCCTTTCGACTACCACACTTCTTAAAGATGGTTCTAGCAGAGGAATCTTAATCGTAAAGCGACTATAACTACCAACAGCAGTACTCCAGGTTCCAATCGGTTCACATTTCAAAGCAGGATTGAGCCAACGATGCATTAACTCTAAATCTTGCAGACAATTTTCTACAGCGATCGCACTGGCCTTAATCGGAATTGATTGTTCAAAAACTTGAAATTTTGACATATAAAAACTAAATAGTTTCTCATAGCAATAAAGAATTACGAATAAATTACGGTATCGAAGAAAACATTTATTCGTTAAGGAATATTTTAGTTAACGTTTTGCAAAGTAATTTCCGCAATTCAACAAAATATTCTTAATTTTTTGGGCATTTCTGTGTAAGTTTGGCATAATTGTCGCAGAAAATATATTGACTGATTCCAACAATCAATGTTTATGGCAATTTTTGTTCGTTAATCTAAACGGAAATCTTTAGGTAAATTAACACAATTAAAAACATGACACATATACTTAGTCCCCTGACGTTAGAATCACCACTGGTCTTGGCACAAAGTTCTGGGCTAGATCAGTTGATCACCAACCTCGGTACAGACTTTGGTTCATCCCTGTTCAATGTCATCAAAGCAATCATCATTTTGATTGTTGGTTGGATTATTTCTGGCGTAGCCAAAAGCATTACTAAACGCCTCCTTAATTCTACTGATATTGATAATCGCATTGCTGCCTGGATAACGGGACAAAGAGGTGGAGAATCTCTCCCAATAGAAGACTGGATTGCTGATTTATTTTGCTGGTTAATCAGGCTTTTTGTGATTGTTGCCTTCTTAAATGCTCTCGATTTGGAGGCAGTATCCGCACCCCTTAACTCTTTACTTAACCAAGTAACTAGCTTCATTCCCCAAATTGTGGGTGCAGGTATCCTTTTGGGTGTTGCTTGGATCTTAGCTACTCTAGCAAAAAGTTTAGTAACTAGAGGTCTTAGTGCTTTTAAGCTAGATGAGAAGTTGGGAGAAGCGACGGGAGACAGTTCTGATTTTGCCCTGGGCGATACTATTGGGAACGTTCTTTATTGGTTTGTATTCTTATTATTCCTTCCTTCTATTCTTAGTACTCTAAATCTTCAAGGCACTCTAGATCCAGTTCAAGGAATGATGAATCAGGTTCTAGGAGCTTTGCCTCACATCTTAGAAGCCATATTGATTGGTAGCGTATTCTGGTTGGTAGCAAAGATTGTGAACCGTATTGTTACTGGCTTGCTTTCTGCTACAGGAATTGATGCTATAGGTGCTAAAATAGGACTTTCGGCTCATGCAGGACGACCAACTTTATCCTCACTGATTGGGACAATTGTTTTTGTTGTAATTCTGATTCCTGGGGTCATCTCCGCTCTTGAGAAACTACAAATTGAAGCCATCTCTGCTCCAGCAACAGATATGCTCAATGAAGTATTTGGATTATTACCAAATCTTTTCTCTGCATCAATAGTTCTAGTGATCTTCTATGTAATCGGACAATTTATTTGTGATTTAGTAACCAATTTCTTGACCGATTTTGGTTTTAATGATGTCTTTGAATGGATGGGTATTAGTCGACCTCAAGTTCAAGAAGAGCCATTAGAACCTCCCTCAACTGAGCAAGCCACAGTATTACAACCCGACTCTCTCGCTACTAAGACCCCTTCCGAGTTTGTGGGACTGATCCTCTTTGTGGCAATTATGCTGTTTGCGATTAAAGAAGCTCTCAGTCTTTTAGGTAATGCTGCTTTAGAAGAAATTGTTGGTATAATAATCGAACTTGCTGGTCAAGTCGTCATTGCAGGAATCTTCTTTGCGATTGGCTTATTCGTTGCCAACTGGGTGTTCAAGCTAATCATTGCTTCTGGTACCAATCAAGCCAGCTTATTAGCCCAAGCTGCTCGCGCAATTATCCTTATTTTTGTCGGAGCAATGGCATTATCGAGAGTTGGGGTTGCTCCTGATATTGTTAACCTAGCCTTTGGTTTACTATTAGGTGCAGTTGCAGTTGCAATCGCTCTTGCCTTTGGTCTTGGGGGGCGAGAAGTTGCCAAAGAACAGTTGCGTTCTTGGGTTAATTCCCTCAAGGAAAAATAAAAATAATTATTTTTTCTGTAACAATAGCTTAATTTTTCTTGTAGGGACGTTCCAGGGAGCGTCCCTACAACTTTAAGAACATTAAATTGTTAAGAATTAAAATTGATTGCGATAAGGTTTGGTAGGTTTTTTCTTTTTCTTCTTCTTCTTATTTTTCTCGTAGTCGATTTCTTTGAGTTTCTTCATGATGCGAGTGAAGTACTCATCCATATATTCTTCAAGAGTAGTTATTTCTCGACGATCAATATCAAAAGTTTTGTACACATCTTCCATATCCGCATCAAAAGGATTACCACTCGCAAAAACTTCGGCAAAGGTTAAACGATCTGCAGTATTTTGACCCCATTGGAAAAAACGAGTGATCCGACGCATCAAACGCAATACAGTTAGAGATACTCGGGAAATCCTGGCTGTTTCGCCTGATAATCTTTCGCAGAGGCTAATGATCTCATTTGCTTCCCAAGCTCGAGTTCCCACGACAGGAAAAGTCTGTTTTTCGGTTTCTGGAACCTCTAAGGCGCGGATTGCAAACTTAGCAAGATCCTGGGTGTTCATATAAGCTATCGGTGTACTTTCCCCAGTGATCCATACTACTTGGTTATCCAAAATTGGAATAGCGTATTGAGCGATTAAGCCTTGCATGAATCCACCAACGCGCAGAATGGTATAGTTCAAACCAGATTCTGCTAAAAATAGTTCTGTACAATGCTTGATGTCCATTAAGGGAACTTCTGGATGTTTTTCTGCATTAAGGATCGAAAAGAAAATGTATCTATCTATTCCCGCAGCTTTCACCGCTTGAATTAGATTTACTTTTCCTTCCCAATCAACTGCTTTAATACTTAGAGTATCGGTAATTCTTGTGGTGGCGGCGTCAATAATTGCGTCAATACCTTCTAATGCGGCAGGTAAGGTTTCTGGGTTACAAAGATCTCCTTTAACTAATTCTGCACCCCATTCTTTGAGAAAAGAACCTCTGTTAAGATTACGCACTAGACAGCGTACCTCGTAGTTTTGGTCTAAAGCATGACGCACTATTTGCCTTCCTAAAGTACCAGTACCACCGACTATTAATAATTTCATTTATTATTTTTTTTGTTAACATTTTGTAATCTTTCTCTAAGATTCTACCAAAGAAAGCCTTAATCGCACGACTTTAAAAAATTAAGGGAATGTTGGGGAACAGAGTATGGGGGATAGGTGTTAGGGGTCGGAAAGAGGAAAAATCTCGAAGTTGGCGAAGTTACCTGAAGTTGAACCAGATTTTAAACAAAAGATAAGAAATATAAATAAGCTTGAATTTATTGGACATTTATGTAGTAAAAGATTGTCATTTAAGCTTTTATTGAGCTATATTGAGACGCTTGGTTTGGCATTTTTTAAGATATTAAACTAATTTCAATTTTATTAAGGGTATATTGTTATGGGTCAAAGTAACTTAACTAGAGGATTGCTGCTTTCTACTCTGGTTTGGACTTTATCAATTAATTGCACATTGAAAGTATCTGCTCAAGCTATCAAGGATTTATCATCAAGCATGACTAAACAAGAGCAGGCTATAAAAAATGACCAGGATTTACTTCAAACAATAAATCTCCTTCAAGCAAAAGCTAAGAAGTTTCGCCAAACAGTAGATAGTCTTAACCTTCGACTACAAGAACAATTTAAGTCACAAAGAATAACAAATACAGTAGATTTTCAACAGGTATTAGCTAATTGGGAGCAATTTAATAGAATCTGGCATGACTTTACTGGAGACTTAGAAGCAAATCCTGAATTTTCGCCTCTCTTAGAAGAAAGTAAAATTTTCAATAACATTAATCAAAACTTACTATTGCAGAAAGAAATAATATCTAATTTAGCCAAAGTATTAAATAAGTCTTCGACCTTAGTAATTGTAGAATTGCAAGAGCAGCTTTTTACCACAAGAGAACTTAATCGTAGTTATTATCCCTATGGAAGTTTTGAGACAAAAACTCAACATAAATTTGCTCTAATTTCTACTAATAAAGCTAGAGAATTAGAATTACAAGTTTCTCAAATAGAAAATCTTCTATCTAATTATTTACTCAATAAGGCACAGAGAAATAATAACAGTTCTCAAGTTTTTGAGGCTACTACAGTAAATTCTCCAAATCTAACCAACTCAGAAGAACTTGTCGATCATGACCATAAACAAACTGCTTTTTTAAACGACAAAATCTTCATTATTTTAACTGTGTTATCTGGTTGTGGAATATTTGTTATCTGGTTATTTTATACAGAAAGTCGCCTTATTTTGCTAAAGCAAAAGCTGACTCAAGATCGAGATTCTAAAATATCTCAAGAAAATTTTGAAGACTATCTTCAAAATATAGAAAAAATTGAAAATCAAGCTCGTGAGATACTAAATTCTACTAATCAGGTCATAGAAAATGAGAAAAAAAATCTCAGAAATCAGAACAAACCTCAACCAAAGTTTAATTCTCCTAGCTCTTTCGTAACTCCAGCATTCTCGCAAAAAACACCGGAGCCAGTTATTGAAGAATCTTCCCCAACCGATACTTCTGTCGTCACAGAAGAAGAGTTATCTCTGGTCACAGAAGAAGATCTAATAGCTATATATCGCCAAGCTCCCCAATTGTTATTTCCAAAAATAATTAAAGTAGATGTAAACAAAGAAAGCATACAAAGAAAAAAAGCAGGACTAAAATCTGAAATTATTTTTCAAAAGACAAGTAATGATACTTATTGGATTGTCACCGAACCAGAATTAGCAAATAACTGTTATTTTTTAGTTCCTAATCCAAATTTAGAGATTAATTCTGTTCCTTACTCAAACCTAGAAAACGTTTTCAATTGTAAAGGGTATAAACATAGAACATCTAACAAATTTAAATTAAAGTTATCTGCTATGGTCAAAGTTGAAAGTGCAAATTCTTGGAAGTTAATTGGTACTGGAGAAATTACGTTTTCTTAAGTTAAGTAATGAGGAACAAGGAATCAGGAAATTTCCTAATTCTCAATTTTACATTTGTCTAGCATAAAAGCTAGCGTAGCGACCATTTAAAGCTAATAATTTTTCATGGTTTCCTGACTCAATTATCTGACCCTTTTCTAAAACTAAAATTGTATCTGCATTACGCACAGTAGCTAAACGATGGGCAATAATAAATACCGTGCGATCTTGCATAATTCTCATCATTGCTTCTTGGATTAAGGCTTCTGATTCAGAGTCTAAAGCTGAGGTTGCTTCATCAAGAATTAAGATTCGAGGATTGAATAAAATTGCCCGCGCGATCGCGATTCTTTGTCTTTGTCCTCCTGATAAGTTAACTCCCCTTTCTCCGACATAAGTATAGTAACCCTGGGACAAATTACTAATAAATTGATGGGCATTAGCAATTTTAGCAGCATTTTCTATTTCTTGTAAGTCAAAACCAGTTTTGCCAAAGGATATATTATCTGCAATAGTACCAGAAAAAAGAATTGTTTCTTGAGGGACAATTCCTATTTGTCCTCGCAAGCTTTTTAAGCTAACTGTCTTGATATCAATGTTATCGAGTAAAATATTACCGCGATCACAGTTATAAAATCGCAATAATAAATTCATTAAAGTAGATTTTCCTGCCCCAGAAGAGCCCACCAAGGCAATGGTCTGTCCTGGAGTTACCTTAAGACTGATATGATTGAGGACTGAAACTTCAGCATTATAACCAAAACTAACATCACAATATTCTACTTGACCAGTAATTTTGGGTAAGGCGATCGCATCTTCAGTTTCGACAATCTCTGGTTTGATAGCCAACAATTCAAAAATACGATCTACCGAAGCTTCTACTTGTTTAAACTCATTATAATTACTAGTAGTCAGAGAAATGGGATCGATTAATAAGCCGACTGCGGTAACATAACTAATAAACTCACTTCCTGTAATATTTCCTTGGGAAATTTGCCAACCACCCAAGAATAGAAGTAAAACTATACTCATAGCTTGGAGAAAACCCACTACCACAAACTGTAAAGCTTTGAGTTTTTCGGCTAGATACTTAGCTTGTTTATAATCTTCTACTTCAACAGTAAAGCGTTGTAAGGTGTAGTCTTCTGCGGCAAAAGCTTGCACTAATCTGATACCACTAAAAAATTCAGTTAGTAGAGCAGATAAATTAGAAACTCGATTTTGACTACGACGGGAAAAGTCTAATAATCTACCCCCAAAAAAACCAATTAAAATTGCCATCAAAGGAGCAACAACTAAGGTGGCAACAGTTAATTGCCAATTGAGCCATACCATATAACCCAAAACAACAATAAACTGCAAAATACAGGGAATAAATTGATGAAAAAAATGATTAACGACTTCGCCAATGCGATCGACATCTTCAGTTAATCTATAGGTTAAATCTCCCGTTTTCGCAGTTTCAAAATAATTTAAACTCAATTTTTGAATATGACTGTAAACAACTGTCCGCAGTCTGAGGGCAATATTCAAAGAAGCCTTTGCCATTAAAGAATCTTGACCATATTGTGCCATTCCTCTGAATAAAAAAATTATGGCAGCGATCATCGCAAACTTAATAATACCTTCGATATTTCCTTGGCCAATCTCATTACTCATTCTGCCCGCTAACCAAGCAAGAAAAGGCCAAAAAATAGTAAAGATTAGGGTACAAAATAAAGCAGAGGAGATCACAGTAACTTGTGATCTAATATAAGGTATAAGTTGCCAATAACTGGAATAGTATTTCAAATTTATAAATGGTTGTGAAATTGCTAAATGTTAAATGTTCAACTCGCCCATGCTTTCTCTTGGTAAGTGAATGTTAACCGTTGAGGTTCCCTCACCATATCCAATCGAAACTTTGGAGGTTGCCTCCGACATTTTAGCCGTCCGTCTTGTAAGCCCTGTGAGCGTTTTCCTATTCAAGGAAAAGCTTTACGGAGGAAACCTGCGTCGCCGTTATCCGAAGGTGTATCCTTATGCGCTTGCGCTTGCGAAGCTCTACCCGAAGGGTCTGCTCTACCCGAAGGGGCAGCGGTACCCTTTAGGGTTAGGGCAGGCGCTTGCCCAGCTCCGTGTTCTGGGATTATCCCGCATAATTTGGGATTTATCCTGCATAGTTTGGAGTTTATTTTGCTTAGTTTAAGACAAGGTAATGTCCACTAAGAAAACCTCCGCGGCGTCGTTTATACCCAAATGCGATGGGTGTAAGTATCACATAGTTTGATGCACTGCTAGACTAGGAGCCTTCGTCAATGTTCAATGCTAATCGAGTACCATTCCTTTGGCGTTGGGAACAACTTCCTAAGTTTGGAAACAAAAAGATGATTCTTTTACTGGGTAAGGTTCCGTACAATTATATATTTAGAGTGGTATCATCGGCCTGAACTCGCGATCTTAATGTGTTTTTGGATACACTACAACTATCATGGTTGTTCTAAGTAAAATTAGCAACATATCATTTTCTTTATATTACTTCTAAGTATAAATACTTGTCTCCTATCAAAAAAAATTTCATTCAGAACAGATAGATAACAATGGAAACTTTAACAATACTGGAAAAAATTCGTAACGGAGCAGACAAACAATTCCCTGGTGTTAACCTAGAAGACGAAAATCTTGCTGATTGTCAGTTAGCAAAAATTAATCTTGCAGGAGCCAATTTAGCAGGTACTGACTTGTCAGGAGCCAATCTTCAAGGAGCAAGATTGGATGGAGCGAATTTATTAGGCGCAGAATTAAATCAAGCTGATATTCGAGCTAATCTTGTCGGTGCTAATCTGATGCAGGCTGATTTAAGTAATACCGATTTACGTGGGGCAAATCTGCGTGGGGCTAATTTTATGGGCGCTAAATTAGTCCAAGCATCTTTAGCTGGAGCATTTTTAAGTGGAGCTAACTTAACAGGAGTTGACCTTCAAGGGGTTGATTTACGAGGTGCTGACTTGCGCGGAGCCAATCTGAATAATGCGAATCTTAAAGGAGCTAATCTGTTACAAGCAGATTTAAAAGGAAGCAATCTCAGTCAAAGTAATTTAGAAGAAGCAGACTTGCGAGGTGCTGATCTTGCAGGAGCAAATTTGTCAGAAGCCAATCTCCTTTGTGCTGAGTTGGAAGGAACTAATTTTGAGGGTGTTAATCTAGAGAGAACTTGTACTCTAGGTACATCCAAATAATAATATTGTCACGACTTGGCAATTTATTTACTAGTGAAGACTGGGGATGAGGAATAGGTGATAGGGAACTGGTTACTTATTACCTTTTACTTACTACTTATTAAGTGGCTGCGATGGCAATTAAAAGATCTTCTGGAAATCAAAAATCTGCTTCTACTAACAAAAAAACGAAGAAAACCAAGTCTAAGTCAAATCAGGGAAAAAAGCAATTAGAAAAAACATTAAAAAATGACAGCAGTAGTGAATCTCGCTTAGTTTCGGCAACTAGCAATACTGAAGAAACAGAGAATCAAGAAGCGGGGATTCGTCCCCAAACTTTAACTGATTATATTGGACAAAAAGAATTAAAGAAAATACTCAATATTGCGATCGCGGCTGCTAAGGATCGTCAAGAATCCTTAGATCATCTACTACTATATGGGCCTCCAGGACTGGGCAAAACCACTATGTCCTTGATTCTAGCCTCAGAAATGGGAGTAAACTGTAAAATTACTGCGGCTCCTGCTTTAGAACGTCCTAGGGACATTACAGGCTTGTTAATTGGCTTAAAACCAGGAGATATTCTCTTTATTGACGAAATCCATCGGTTGAACCGCATGACCGAAGAATTACTCTATCCTGCGATGGAAGATTATCGTCTTGATATCACTATTGGCAAAGGTCAAAGTGCTAAAACTCGCAGTATTCCCTTGCCAAAATTTACCCTTATTGGGGCAACTACTAAAGTCGGCTCTTTAACCTCTCCTTTACGCGATCGCTTTGGCTTAATTCAAAGACTGCGTTTCTATGAAATTGACGAATTAACCACCATTGTTAAACGCACTGCTGAAATTTTTAAAACAACTATTACAGAAGAAGGTGCAGCGGAAATTGCCCGTCGTTCTAGAGGGACTCCCCGCATTGCCAATCGTTTGTTGCGAAGAGTCCGCGATTATGCCCAGGTGGAAAAAGCTGACGCGATCGATTTGGAATTAGCAGCAATTGCTTTAGAGGTCTTTGATGTAGATCCTCGCGGTTTAGATTGGACAGATCGGTTAGTTCTAACCACGATGATTGAACAATTTCAGGGTGGTCCTGTGGGCTTAGAGGCGATCGCTGCTGCTACAGGAGAAGATTCTAAAACCATTGAAGAAGTTTATGAACCTTATTTACTACAAATTGGGTATTTGAACCGTACTCACCGAGGAAGAATTGCTACCGAAGCCGCTTATCAGCATTTAGGATATCAAAAGACACTTTTTTAATGTAGTATACAATTAAATTCTTGTTCCCCCAAGATTGGGGGCTAGGGGGCTTAGCTACATTATGTTTAAGGACTACTAACTTATGTATACACGGTAGCGATTTATAGCTGGGAGGAATCAATACCCTGAAACCGAAGAAAAACTAAATTATGGAAAAACTCGAACTATATCAATACGTTGCTCTCAGTCGAGATCTCCCAGAACATAAACTTAAACAGGGTGATGTTGCCATGTTAATTGACTATGTAACTCATCCTAAAGCCATTAATTATTTTAAGCAGTCGTTACGGATTAAACAACAAATTGGCGATCGCCATGGCGAAGCTAATTCTTTAATTAGTTTAGGCAATGCTTACAATTACCTAAGAGAATATCGACAAGCCATTAATCATCTTCAACAGTCGTTACAGATTACACAACAAATCGGTGATCGTAATGGCGAAGCTAATTCTTTAATTAATTTAGGCAATGCTTACAATTACCTAGAAAAATATCAACGTGCAATTGAATTCTATCAAAAGTCATTATAAATTCAACAAGAAATCGTTGATAAAAGAGGAGAAGCTGTTTCTTGGTTCAATTTAGGAATTACTCAGAAAAAATGAGAACAAAAGTCGCAAGCTAAAACATCCTATGAAAAAGCTCGTCAGCTATATCAAACAATGGGATTAGATAAAGATGTAGAGAAATGCAATCAGGCAATTGCAACCATAGAAGAAGGAGACAATAATCAATTGTGATAGCGTCCCTGCTCTAGCACTAGGACGGTTATTTTTTGCTCAATGGGGTCAATAATCCAGTATTCTTTGATGCCTATGTTTTGATACTCGCGCACTTTCTCGATGTAATCCCTCTCTATTTGTTCAGCACCAGGGCTTACTACTTCTACTGCCAAGCTCAAAGGTACTTCAATTACCGCCGAAGCATCCCTAGGCATTTTGCGCCATACTTCACCATCAATAACTGAGATATCAGGAATTCTCGATGAATTAATCCCCGTTCTGATTCCGACATCACCTGTCTTAATCTTGATATCTAATTCATACTCACGGGAGAGCGCCTTAAATAAATCGGCAAGAAAATCAATAATATCTGAATGCAAAAAACTCGCAGGGGGCATTTCAACTAACTGACCACTAACTAATTCAAAACGTCTATTTGTGCCATCGTCATAGCTTAGGTATTCTGCAAAAGTTATTTTTTTACTGGTGGGAGTAGTAACCATAGATTTATCCTCAACTGCGCACAAATACTCAACTATCCGTTGTTCTTGCCTTATTCGCGGTCATTATCTACAAGTTAGCAGTACTTTCTATCTTGAACGGTTTTGGTTCTGACGAACGCCACAATAAGTAGTGCCTAATGTAGTACTAACTATTATAATAAACAACTGTACTGAGATATCTCCACAAAAACAAGCTATCTACGGCGATCGCCTTGAGCAATTGAGTAACAGATTACTTTTATTTATTGCGATCAGCTTTCGCTGGCACTTCGTGATCGCAAAGATCTAGATAATCTCGTGTGAATTCTGATGCGGATATCTTCCTCGATATGCTATACGTGTGAGGTGATGTAGAAATTACATACTTAGCGACTTGACTAAAAAAATGAAATCAAGGCAGAAATGAGAAATAGTACGTTACGCTAACACTAACAGCACTCTAACAGCGATAATTCTGGTACAGTCTTTTATTGAGAAATTCACTGAACACTTAATCCCTAAACCCTAATACTTAACACCCCCATTCCCAATGAGGAAAAAAAGCTCTTATAAAGTCAATCGGTTTTTTAAATGGCTATCTCCAGGATTATTTGTCAAAAGATGGTTGTTAATCAGCACTACTGGTCTGTTACTTACCATCTTAGGAGGAGCAATTTGGGTTAAACTAACGCCCATTTACCGGATCTTATCGGTTATCTCCAAATTTTTTGATTTTATTACCGACGTTATTCCCAACTATATCTCAGGGCCTTTAGTGATCATAGTTGGTCTAATTTTAGTACTTTGGGGGCAATCTCGTACTGTAGGTTCTATTACCGATGTCCTGTTACCAAACCGAGATCAAGAGTTAGTCGATATGCTCTTAGATCATCGTCGTTTGAATAAAGGACCCAAAATTGTAGTTTTGGGGGGAGGTACTGGCCTTTCTACTTTGCTAAGGGGATTAAAGCAATACAGCAATAATATTACAGCGATCGTGACTGTAGCAGATGATGGTGGTTCTTCAGGAAGATTAAGAAGAGAAATCGGAGTCTTGCCTCCAGGAGATATTCGTAACTGTATTGCCGCCTTAGCCGATGAAGAAAAATTATTAACAGAATTATTTCAATATCGCTTTAAAGCTGGGGATGGTTTAGTAGGTCATAGTTTTGGCAACTTATTCCTCACGGCAATGAGTGAAATTACAGGAGACTTGGAGCAAGCGGTTGCTGCTAGTTCCCAAGTATTAGCAATTCGCGGTACCGTCTTACCTGCTACATTAAGCGATGTTAGTTTATGGGCGCAAATGGAAGATGGTCGCATAATTGAAGGCGAATCCAATATTCCCAAAGCCCAGGGCAAAATTCAGCAGATTGGTTGTGAGCCCCCGAATCCCCCTGCATTGCCAGCCGCGATCGCAGCAATCGAAGAAGCCGACTACATTATTATTGGGCCAGGAAGTCTCTACACTAGTATTATTCCTAATCTTTTAGTTCCAGAAATCTGTGATGCGATCGCAGTGGCTGATATACCGCGAATTTATGTTTGTAATATTATGACCCAACCAGGAGAAACAGAAGGCTATACGGTTGCTGAACATATTCGGGCGATCGATCGTATTACCCACCAGAAACTATTTGATGCGGTAATGGTACATCGGAAATCTCCGTCTCCTGAAACCTTAAGGCGCTATGCAGATGATAATTCTCATCCTGTTTATGTAGATCGCGAAGACATTGCTGCTTTGGGCAGAAGGATTGTGATTGCCAATATTATGGAAGAAGATCCTGAAACTGGATATGTCCGCCATGATTCCTCTCGATTAGCTAGAGTTTTATTGAGATGGTATAGTGGCAATCCTCACTAGATTTCTGGAGTAAGTCTCAATAACCTTGGGTTAGTCAAGGGTAAAAAGCACTGATTTTTCGTTCCTGTTAATCAACTTTTGTTAAGCAGGTAGACAAAATTAAATTGACAAAAGTCGATTAATTTTGTCCAGGTACTCATTTACAGGCTCAAAAATTTCTGATGTTCCCCAGTCTGGGAATGTAATTCTTCTGGTGAACCTTGAAGCTTGACTAAACCGTCTTCGAGCATCACAATCCAATCTGCACGACGTATGATTGGCGGACGATGACTAATCATAATTGTGGTCTGGGCTTGCCTGTGCATTAGCAGTGAGTCTAGTACCTGAATTTCACTTACAGGATCGAGAGCTCCTGTTGACTCATCTAAAATCAGTATGGGCGGATCATTAACGATCGCTCTAGCGAGAGCCAATCGCTGTCTTTGTCCTCCCGAAAGATTAGAGCCAAATTCCCCGAGGATAGTGTTATATTTGTCTGGCAGTTTGGCAATAAATTCGGCAGCACCAGTCAATTCACAAGCTCTGACAATCTGCTCGAAATCAAGCTGGGGATCACCCAAGCGGAAGTTATCCAAAATTGAGCGACTCCAGAAGTGAGCATCTTGGGGAACTAAAACTATTTGTTTGCGGAGACAATCGATGGCAATATCTTGTTGATTATAGCGACCAAAACTGATGTTGCCAGATTGAGGTTGATATAAATTGGCAATGAGTTTGACAAGGGTACTTTTGCCACAACCAGATTTACCAATCAGAGCAACAACTTGTCCTCCAGGAATAGTTAAAGAGAAGTCTTCTAAAAGATCGAGTCGACCAGGATGATGAAAGTTCAGATGAGTACAAGTTATATTGACACTACCAGGAATTTTGACCCAGGGCTTTTGAATGTCATCTTTGCTTTCAGGAGTAGCGTCAATCACTTCAGTTAGACGTTGAGTAGCAGTTTTAGTGCGAGCTATTTCATCGATAAAACCGACAAAAGTTTTGACAAAAGAATTAAAATTATTGTTCATGCTGATGAATGCCAGCAGCATCCCGATCGTTAATTGCTCACTAATGACCAAAGTACTACCAAACCACAGCAAAATAATTGTCCCGATACTGGCAACAAAATTCGAAAAAATACCGTTAACGAAGGTAATTTGAATAGTGCGAAAAGTATAGTTGGCAAGCCGACTATAGCGTAATTGAAATTCTTCCCAAAATTGAGGGGCTGCACCAGTTGTTTTGAGAGTGATAGCTCCTTTAAAAGTTTCGACTAAAATCCCTTGACTTTCCGAAGATAGCACCAAAACATGCCGAATCTTTTGTTGTAGGGTCGGTAAAAAAACTACTGTCGACAAGGTCATCACCAGAGAAATGGCAACGGCAACGGCTGTAAGGCTCGCACTATAAAACATCATAAACCCAAAAGAAACCAAGGCAATAAAAAATTGACTAGGTAGGGTGACAACTACCTGAGAAATTAACTGATTTATTTCTTGAATATCTTCGAGGCGACTCACAATTTCTCCGCTACGGCGAGATTCATAGTAGGTTAAGGGCAAACGAAGAATTTGTCTGCCAAATTCGAAAATCAGTCCTAATTGTAAACGTTGAGAGAAATGGGCAATTAGATTAGATTGAGCTAGACTAATACTGCTACTGATTAAGTGCATCACACATACCGCGATCGCTACTCTGGCTAGCAGCTCAGTATCTCCCCGAACCAACACATCATCGGTGAGGATTTGCATTAGAAAAGGAGAAGCCAAAGAAAGTATCCCGAGAAAAGAGTTGAGCAGTAAACTTTGTCCAATGATTCCTCGATAAGGCCAGACACGCTTTAAAAAACGGCCAATCCCCCCAATTTTCTGTAGGTCATCCTCTTGTGACCAAAAACGAGTTGAATCTGGTTCCAACAGCATCATTACTCCGTCTTGCCAACCTTCGATAAGCAACTGTTTCTCCAGATAGCGAACGCCTACACCAGGGTCAGCAACCACGAATTTATTTCCTTTTTTGCCGTATAAAACAACCCAGTGTACACCTTTCCAATGAATAATGGCAGGTAGAGGAACTTCATGGATACGGTCAAAAATCTGAGGTGATGCTTTTACTGAGCGAGCATTAAAACCTAAGATATCTGCTCCTTGCCTGAGCCCTAGTAATGTTGTACCTAATTGACCTGTTCCTACTGCTTCACGAATACGGTTAAGGGTAAAAACGCGACCGTAATGTTTGGCAATACTAGCCAGACAAGCAGCTCCGCAATCTTCTTCACTGAATTGTTTAATAAGCTGATATTTCATCTAACCATAAAGATTTTTAAGTTTACTTTAGTAAACCACTTTAGCTTTTAAGTTTTCTAGACTCTAAGTTAATAGTAGCCAGATTAAAATAGTATACGAATAAAACTAACAGCACGGGCAAAAATTCCCCGCTTGTTAATCAAAACATCAGTATAAGTATTAACTGTAGTACTACTTGGCTCTCTATCTAATCCGAATACATTTGCTGTAGCGATGGCCTCAACATTAATTTCTGCTCGATCAAGGTTTCCCAGACCACGATTTTGGTAACCACTACAACCACCAGAAAGACTGGCTTCTTCGCTAGGGATAATTTCGGCAAATAATTCTTGGCTGTTGGACATAATTGTCATACCTCAAAGTGAAGTTAATAAACAGTGCTTGAAACAAATTAGCAATTTCAGGTTGGTTTTGGTTAAACCCAGGCATTTTTTACGAGGAGACCTCGCTTTTCTTGGGCAGCACCGAGAAGGGGGTTCGAGGGTTCTATTGGTTAAACACCAGAAATTGAATTGTTATGCCCTATCCCGACACCGCTTGCTAAGTCGATATTATCCCACGATGATGGGACGCTAGGTCTGCCCACAGGGTCGCTCATTAAACTAAGTAACTTTATAACCTGCTCTGAAGGAGCGGTAAGTTTTCCCTTTCACCTGTGCTTAACTAGTAACATTTTTTTAATACGTCTGTTTAATATTTTTATGCAAGGAAAACAAATACTGTAACCAGGACTTAATTTTTAACTAATTAAACGTACCCGACATCACAAATTTTGACATTGAGAATATGGGGGAGTCCGAGGTTCTTTGAATCAATATAGCAATCCTAAATCATTTGTGAAAAAGTGCGAGCGTCTCGCTCGCGTGAGCAAGATGGTCGTGCAGAGCACGTGCTTCGCAAGCACACTACTATCGGTTTTCATGACTCACATAGGATTG
>JASJDR010000141.1 GCA_030065615.1 Xenococcus sp. MO_188.B8
GGCAAAAATAGGGATTCAGTTTCCAATCTCGATAAGAATTCTGGAGTTACCTGGGTATTTGTATAGTTCCGTACTGAATTTATCGTTTCGATCAACAAAGAAGCCTTTTCGCTAATCATGTGTTTATCATGTTCATAGAGAATTTTAGATAGTAGCGTTCCAATACTTAATGTTACTATAAGAAATACTAGTACTAAAAAAATATTGAGCTTAAAACCCAATTTAATGTTCTTTATGTTCTTAATTATAGAAATCAGGGTTTTATTATCTACAAAAGTTAAATTACCTAAGGTCACCTCGAAAAATTCAAATCTTATTGAGAATAGCTTTGTAAAATTAATGCTTTCAAGCCTATCTGATTCGCAGCAAGGTAATTAATCGAGGTGCCCCTAAGCTCGCTAAGCTGACCAACATTGAGTTTTTCAAGCTATATCTAGGGATTGAGCGTCAAAATTATGCAAGTTAAATGTGGATCAGCTTACTATGTGAGTTATCAAAAAAAGTTTGACATTTTTATTTAATCTTCATTCCATAGCCAAACTACGCTTAATTCAGGCAAAATTACCCTACACTTCTTTAAAGGGCTTCGCCCTAGAAGACAGAAGGTATAAAATTTAATCTTAGCGAGATTTGAGTCGATCAATCGAATAAATTATTAAGAATGATTTAGAGCTGATTCGCCAACAAAATATTAAGAAGCTAATCTCTGTAGATAATTCGTAATCCTTAAACTTGACGGCGAAATCGATTTAACCAACCAAAAACTTCGTACCATACACAATCCTTATAGTCTGCTAATCTGAGCTTTTTCCCTATTAAGATTCTCTTGACGAATGAACTCTTAGGCTTGCTTTGCAATGAAAACTGTAGTATTTTTTCGAGAAATTTAGTTTAGAATTGGTTATGCTTTTACATCGTCTTTTAGGATTAATAATAATCGTCTTGATGCTTACAGGCTGCAATCAAGTGAAAGAAGACGTACTCAAAAAGCTAATTGTTGGTGTTGTTAGCTATGGAGCAAGCGCTCGTTCTCTGGAAAACTATTCCGAATTGGAAGACTATCTCAGTAATCAGCTCAATAGTATTATTGAAATAGAACCAGCTTACAATGAAATTAAAGCTTTAGATCAAATTGCCCAGCAAGAGTGGGACTTAGTTTTCGCCCCTCCAGGCTTGGCGGTAAACGCGATTGATCACCATCGATACGAACCGATTATTCCCTTAGAAGGAGTAGAAAAATTACGTTCGGTCATTGTAGTTAACGCCGATAGTCGTTTTCAAACCAAAAACGAGCTTGCAGGAGAAACTATTGCTTTAGGACAAAAAGGTTCGGCAACTGGTTACTACCTGCCAATATATAATCTTTACGGTTTATCCTTTGCGGAACTGCGTTTTTCACCTACTCCAAAAATTAGTTTGGAATGGCTCGAAAATGAAGAAGTTGCGGCTTCTGCTTTATCTCTTCAAGAATTTCGTCAACATCGAAAAAACTATAAACATGAGCAATTTAGAATTATTGATATTGACTCTCATCAAATACCCCCTGGTGCAATTCTAGTTACAGATAAAATTGAACCAGAGCTCAAAGAACAAATTAAAAGTACTTTGTCCCAAACTCCATCTCATATTGCTTCCTCTGCTGGTTTTTTACCTAACGAACAATTGCCACAATATGAATATTTGAGCGATGTAATTGAAAGGGTTTTGCAGATCTCGGAAAGAATTAAAGAGCAACCCGCACGTTTATATGAAGTAAAGCAAGAAAATGTTAACTCGAACCATTAAACCTAGCTTTTACTAATTTTCAATGGATGATTATGAATTATTGAAGCTAGAGTTATCTATTTGTTCTGGTGGAACTTTTTTGATACATAGATCGTAAGCAAAATCGATCCCCCAATGGTAGTTGCCCTATATGACAAGGTACAAGAATCCTTGCACTTTAAACTTTCCGAGAATTCCTGGATTTAGCTTTTTCCAATCGTGTTCTGAAAAGCTGGTCTTTGGGTAATACGCTTAATGTAGTCAAGAATTATGGGGTAAGGGTTTAAATCAATAGGTAGCATCATGGGAACATAAGCAAGAATAGAGCCTACCGCGACATCAACTACTGTAAATTCTGATCCTAGAATATAAGGAGTCTGATTTAATATTTTTTCCAAAGCTGTAAGTAATTTTGGTACTTCTTTCTCACGGCTAGCTTCAATAAATAAGCCAGTAGCTAGAGTAGAGTTAGCAAATAAAACCCATTGAGACCAAATACCTCTTTCTTCTAGAGAAGTAGCAGCTTGATCGTATTTTTCCGCTAAATAAAGTAATATTGCGCCTGATTCCCAAAGTTTAAAGTCACCATCGACAAGAGCAGGAACTTTCCCCATGGGGTTAATAGCTAAATATTCCGGCTGTTGATGTTCACCTGCAGCCATATCTAATAAGACAAACTCGTAGGGAATAGACAATTCTTCTAAATACCACTGAACAATTGAGGCTCTACTTCTTGCACCACCATACAATTTCAACATTTTTGATTTCAATATTTATTTTACAGAAGTTTATGATAGTATCTTATGCTTAGCTGAGGCTTAAAAAATAGCTATTGTATGCCGATCATTAATAATACAGCGATATTTTATACTTAAATGCTAGTTAGTATATTGAGTTTTCTTTGGTTTATTATTTTAAGTTTCGTCGTCTTCTAGAAGTGAAACTTTTAAGTTATTTTTTGTTGGTTTAATTTGTCTTATAGCTTCTAATAAAGCTGGGGATGACTGACCCCATTTCGTGATAAATCGCACCATATCTAAAAAGGGAACATCAACAATAAAAACCTTATCTTCTGGAACAAGATAAATATTTCCTACTGTGGGAGTAGGCACCGTAGGCACAAAAACTGTGTAAAAACCATTTTCATGATGTTGAATCAATAAACCAGGAGACAAAGCTTCATGAGTTTTTCCAATAGCAACGAATGCTATCCCAATATCTTGTGATTGTTCCATTCTGGCAATACGACGAATAATACTACGAATTAGTAGGTAGCCAGGTATTTTCATAAAGAATGGTTCTAGGGAGTTTTTAAAAATTCGAGCATAGCTACTTTTAACAATTAGTCCTGAAATAAAACAGATAATAATAAAAATAATTAAAGCAACAGGAATAGCAATATCACTTTCAGCTATCCCTAGTACAGTAGCAATTGGCTTTAAGAAAACAAAGACAAGGGCTACTAAACCCTTAATCATTTTATTAAGGAGTAATATAGCTAAATAACCTGGAAGAATAACTAAAAATCCCCCCAGAAAAGTGGTCGCAATTATTTTAGTTAATTTTTTTTTTGATTTGCCTGGATTACTAGAAGTCATGTTATTTTTATCTAAATATTTTTCGCGATGATAATTTAGTAAATCACTTACTCAAATCACTGCCAATTAAAATAATATGACAGCAATATCTATTGATATTATTTTGACCAAGAATCAATGAGAAATAACTTAATTTTTGAACACCAATAAAAGCATGATTTTGCTTGCTCTCAAAAGGAATATTTATGATCAATAAATAATTGTTAATATCATAATAAAATATTTGAGACTAATTTTATAAAACTATATTTATCTAGATTTTCTTAGGAATTAAATAATGTCTTAAGATATTAATTGATTTTCAATCTGAGCGATAGAGTTTTGAGTTCGGAAATAGTTTAAAAATTTAAACGAGTTCTGAGCCCAAAAACAGCGATCGCATTTTGCTCTGGATTAAGTGCGGGATTAAAAATTACTTGAATATCTGGAGTTAAAGCCAAATTTTGAGCTAACTGTAAGCGATAAAAAAGTTCGGTAGTTACTTGATCTTCAAGTCCCTTTTGAGCAGGGCTTCCCCAACCGACACCGAATCCCAAAAGATTGCTACTGTTACTAAAGTAACGACCGAATCCTACACTAACGCTTCCATCGAGCAAGGCAGCACCATCTTGTGAATAGCCCCCGCGCAGAAAAGGCATCCATTTATCATTAATAAACCAACTAGCGGAAAAGGCTAAACCCCAATCATTGGGAGTTCCTGCTTCGTCTCGTTCATCGACATGCCAAGCTGTCAGGTGGATATTATCAAAATAACGACGCTCAAAGGAAGAAACCCAGGCGATCTCAACATGCTTAAAATATTCTCCTTTGTCGAAAAAACTTTCAAATCCTGCCTCAGTGGGATCACCGTTAGCATCGCTGAGACTAGCTGTAATATAAACATTGTCAGATAGCATTGCTCCTCCTGCGAATCCTAAACCTTGATTCGGTGCAGCAATCGAGGGATTGGTCAGAAATGTTAGATTTTGAAAATGAGTCAGGGGATTGGTTAGGCCATAAATATCAACATAGTCAGTAGGATCTACGTTGCCAACAATAAAATTTATTTTGCCATCACGAAATCTTTGTTGCCAGAATAAATTGGTGACACCCCAGTCAAAATCGCTAAATAATGTACCAGTCAAACCGACGTAGCCGGCTTCAAATCCCAGATTTTGGGGTGCGACATCGGTTCCTAGGCGATGACGATTTTCAACTTTGAACACCAAAGAACCAGGATGGGAAGAATTACGCCCCAACAAAGTCCAATTGCCAAAGACCCTAAATACTCCTCCAGCAGCTTGATCTTCTCCCAAACTATCAGTCAGTCCTTGATACAAAATACTGTAGTCGAGACCAAATTTCAAA
Organism: Xenococcus sp. MO_188.B8; assembly: GCA_030065615.1. Classification (GTDB taxonomy): domain Bacteria; phylum Cyanobacteriota; class Cyanobacteriia; order Cyanobacteriales; family Xenococcaceae; genus Xenococcus. The sequence continues at coordinate 4,710 of JASJDR010000141.1, forward strand.
CCCACATCTTGATTTACTTGTTCTTTGAATTCAAACCAAGGTTTCAATGCTCGATCAATTCCTTCAAATACAGAATCTTTTTCTCGGGCATCTTCAGCTAGTTCTGAATCCACGCTACTTGGTCCTCCGAGACTGGCAGCAGAAGTTGAAATCCTAGAAGAATTAGACTCTGGAGATTCAGTTTCTAGATTGTTTTCTGAGTCTTCATTAACCGAGTTTTGAGCGATCGCAGGTATGCTTTGTCCCAAAAGGCTCACAATAAAAAGCAAATAAAAAACAAATATTCTAATCATTATCTTTTGATTAATTGAGTAGAAGATTATTTCCATACCTGTCGATAAACACGCATTTCATTCCCGCCATAGAACTTTTTAATTGCTTCATCCGAATAACCTATTTTCCAAAGTTCATCAGTTACAGCAGGAAGAATTTTTGCCATTTCCCCACAGCCTTCAGCCCCTTTATCAAAAGCATCGAACATATAGTTATTATCGTTATAAATATCTGGAGCAGCTTTGGCAAACTTCACCACCAAATCAAGCTTCATTAAATCATCAGAAGCTATGCCCACATGATCTTCCCCTAAAAGATTGGCGTAGTAATCGATCATTTGAGCGCATTGTAATGGCGTAATATCATCAGGCCAAATACCATCCATCATCCATTCCGTGAAAGTTGGGCTAACAAATCCACCAGTAGCCGCAGCTTTTTTCGCTTGTTCATCAGTAATGTTCCGATAGCATCCTTTTTCTGTAGCGTTTGGTGCATCTTTGTACAAACCAGCAGGGAGAGAATGAGTATAAACCACGGGTACACCTGGATGCTTCTGATTCATATGCGCGATCGCATCTTCTGTGGTTTGCCAACTAGCATGACTGAGATCGACGACAATACCTTGTTTAACCATTTCATCAATGATTTTTCTGCCCCAGTCTGTCAATCCCGTATCTGGATAATGGAGAGCATCGATACAGCCTACTCCTGCTCTAAATCGACCGTTATAAACTAATTGCATGCTAGCCAAACCCATTGTGCGTAAAGTGGCAATTCTACTCAAATCACCACTAACAATGGTGGAGGTTTGGGAATTAAAGATAACCGCATATTTGCCAGTTTCCTGAGCATATTCAATATCACGCACATTATGGACAAAAACATAGTGATCGGCATATTGCAAAAAAGTATTTCTCCATTTGCGATGACTGTTGAGGAATTTTTCCCAAGTATTATCGGTTTCAGCGATAGTCATGCTGGCACCAGTAATTCCCGTTGCCATAGCACGACTTATGTAATCGTGTAATTCAATATCTTCTGTCCATCCCGCTCCGAAAGGTGAGGCAAAAAAGTCGATACAAATTGTATCTTTAACAAATTGTTTTGCTTTATCACTCGAAGGCCAGGTCTTACTTTCTATGCTCATGTTTTATTTTCTCTGATGTTATAACAATAATTTAAATACTTCTAATTTCCCCTTAAACATTCTTATAATTCATCAGCAACGAATTAATTTGAACCCTTATCAATCGAGATTAATTCAGTTAACTTGGGATAAAGTGATTTTCTTTCCTCCCTTGTTTGCCACGTCAAAACCTGGGCTATATCTTTAGGAGTACAAAGAGTAATGTTGTGACAAATCACGCTATAACTTGACTCTAACCATGACATGCCATCAACTCGGAAAACATTATGGCTAGTAGCTTCAAGGCTAATTTTGCCTTCTATGGAAACCCAAAGAAAAGAATATTGAGATTTTCTAGTATTTGCTGTTAGTTTTTGAATATTAGTAGGTTCAGTAGATTCTACAAAGATGACTTGATTTGGTGGAGGAGGTGGAAAATGACTGCATTGTCCTAAATAAGGCATTAAGAGAAAATGAGTCAGTAGTCGCTCCTCGTTCCAATATAAGGGTAAGATTACGCCAGATAGCCTAATATCTTTACCATCAATAGTTTTATTAGTCGTTTGCTCAATTCTCTGTTGACGAACTGTTTGTCGCTTTGACAAGAACCACTCCACATCAATCTCTTGTTTAACAAAAGCTGCTTCAATTTCCTTGGCTTCCTGGACAGATGCTCCGTTAGGCTCTGCTTTATTAGAAGCAATTAACCAACGAATACGGCTGAGAATTGCTAAATCTTCTAGTTGTTCTGGAGTCAATTGAGCAAAAGGATCTACAAAATTAGACTCGGCTTGAGTTTGATTTGGCAACAAATCTTGCCAATGCTTGATAGTCGATTGCTGAGAAATCTTAAAAGCGATGTTGTTCATAGATTATTACTTTATATAATTAATCCCTTTCAGAGACTTGCAGGAGTAAATAAATTGGAAATATCTCCTGTCAATGATGGATCTTTGGGATCTACCTGACGCTTACCAGAACCTTCGCTGAAATCAATATTGTTTAATTCCACCCACACAATATTTGGGTTTTGAACCCAGTTAAAGTAGTAAATACGGTTATCAATATCTGTTGCAGATATCCACCAAGTTGGATAGGTCGAAACCTCTCCACCACGACCGAGGTAAGGTGCTCCAAACGGAACTGCTACATTCCGAATAGCGGACAGGACATAGGAAACTGCCTCAACATCATCATTAGGTTCTGGCAAATGTTTACCAAAGTAAGCCAAACGGACAAACCGATCTGCTCCCTCAATACCACCAGGAATTTCTCGCTGTCCTCCAAAATCTCGGTACTGTTCGAGATGAGTTATTTGCCAGTCATAGGACGGGTCATTAGTCATTACAGTAAATTCTTTGCCATGATGCACCACCATCTTGCCATTAAGAATCTCGAAGATCGCAGAATCTCCAGTTGGATCTTCGATCGCAAGATGGGCGCCTAGAACCTCACCACCAAGTTTGACTGGTGCAATTCGTACTTTCTGCATGCCCTCAACCGCTTCTTCGACAGTTGCAAAATTATCTAGAATATAGCGAACCCAGCGCAAATAGCTTAGCCCTGGGGTTGAAGTAGGCTCCGCATATTTAGTTTCTTCAAGATAAAGAAGATGGGCAGTTAAGCCTTTTTCATTAATTCCATCAGTAGCTCCATCATCAATCGTGAAGTTGTATTTTTTGGCATATGGAATAATACTGCTGACCACACTACCATACTTAGATTGCCATTGTAGTGAATTTTGACCAACACCCCCATCCATCTTCATGCCACGAGGATTGATCAACAGAACATCATCAAATGAATGCCCCCAATCCATCGAACGAGAAGCAAACATCCCTTTTCCACTCGTATTCCAGAAAAATCTAGAGCAGGCTTCGACTGATAGAGCAGAACTAGCAGCCAGAGCTGCACTCATAGCAATAGATACAACTATCTTTTTTAACTTCGGTATCATGTTTAACTTTTTAGTGACAGATGAATTTAATGGTAAAACCTCAATTGGCATTGCCGAATTAAGCTAAATAAAATAAACTCTAATAATCTGAAATATCTATTACTTAAGAGTTTATTAATTGCTTATTATTAACAAGCATCCCCTAAATCAGTAATGCCTAATGATTCTGTTGTCTAAAGGGTATTTTTGTAAACTACACCGTCTTTCATAATTACCTTGAGAGTTTCAATCGGTTTCGGTGGTTCTAGATCGCTAAACCATTTATCTTTTCCTCCGAGTACCTTCATGTCTTCTAGAGGATTACCATCAACAATTAAAATATCAGCTAAAGCTCCTTCTTCTATGACTCCTAATTTACCTGGATAGGGATTACGGGGACCAGACATTGCTAATAATTCACCAGCATTAGAAGTTAAGTGTTTTAAAACCTCAAAATTACTATCAAAAGCCTCAGCACGCCACCACAACTCATAACGGCGAGATTTTATGCCATCATCAGAAGGTCCCAGAAGATCGCTGGCAAAACCGACTTTTACTTGATGCTTAACTAGCCAAGGGGCAAAATCTTTATACTGCTCCTGCATTGCTTTAATGCCATCATGCTTGGATTTCGGAACATTAGGGTTATTGAATAATTCAGGTGACATACCCCACATTTGTGGACAGACAAAAGCTCCTGCTTCTGCTACCTGTTGAATAACTTCTTCGCTCATAAAAAAGCCATGCTCAAAACATTTTAATCCTGCCTCTAACGCTCTTTTAATCGCTCGGTCAGTAAAAATGTGAGCAGTAACATAAGTGCCCCAATCGCCCGCTGCCTCTACAGCGGCTTTCATTTCATCAAGAGTGTATTGAGTAGTATCAATCGGATCATATTTTGATGAACCACCGCCACCGCCCATAATTTTGATTTGGGAAGCACCCATCATTAAATTTTGTCTAGTTGCAGCTAATACAGCATCCCTACCATCCGCAACAATTCCAATTCCTAAACGCATAAAATTGGAAGGATATCGACTGCCAGAAAGACTGGGATTCGGATCGTTCCAGGCTCGGAAATCGCCATGTCCAGAAGTTTGACTAATAAAAGCTCCTGCAGGATAAATACGAGGACCATAAATTTTACCCTGATCGATCGCTCTTTTTAACCCAAAAGTAGGACCACCAACATCACGACAAGAGGTAAAGCCGTCTAGAAGTGCATAACGAGCATGAAGAGTCGCATTGACATGAAGATCTCCGGCAGTAAAATTTTCTTCTAGATTGGCAAAATCACCAGATATAGCCAAATGGGTATGACAGTCGATCATCCCTGGCATTAAAGTCATGCTATTAGCATCAATTTCAGTTGCATCATTAGCAGGAATTGTTTGCGCCGAGATTTGGGAGATTTTGTTATGTTCAACTAAGACATTCATTCCTGTTTGAAGACCATTAGTTTTGCCATCAAAGATATTGACATTTTTGAATAGCACTTTATTATCGGGGCTAGTGAGAGTTGTTCCCGATCCTGGTCCCATACCTGGAACTGCCATTAAACCTGAAATCCATTCACTCATAATTTTTTCCTTAACAAACTCTTGGGACAATTAACCTAATTGACTATATTTTAGGAGGAGTGCAACTCACTTATTAGATCACAATAAATTTAGAATTTTTGTTATTTTGTGCCTAATTATTTAAGAAATATTATTGATTTATTCATGAAATTGTTTAAAGGTTTCGAGTAAATTTGCTTGAGTATTAGCAATGCAATAATCAACAACTTTATCCGTGGTTGCTGCCGCAGATGATGCGTTAATAATCGGTTGACCTTTCTGGCCACTAACGTAAGCATACAAATAGGTGATCGTACTTTCGCGATCTTTAGATAGCTTTAAAAAATCAGCGCAAGTCAGTTTGCTAATATCCAAAATTTCCTCAGTGTATTGAGCTTGTACGGGCGCTTTAACTATACCCATAGTCAATGTAGCTAACAGTAAACTAAAGCTTAATTTCTTACAAATCATGATTATTTTCCTTCCTGGTAAATTATTACTAATAAAGTATTTCTCAGAATCAACTTTTCTATTAACCTTGGTTGTTCATGCAGTCTTGATAAGCTTCGTTATAAGCTTCTTCACGCCTGGATTTTTTGGTAATACCACCGCTGATTCCGCCAATAGCAGCCCCAGCTCTAGCTCCATCTCCAGCATCGCCAAAAATAGCGCCAATGATTGCTCCTTTGGCAGCTCCTTCAACTCCTTTTCTAATAACTCCACCTTCTTCCCGCTCAGCCGTTTCTCTAGCATAGCGATCGCATTCCTCGTTAGTTTGAGCTTGTAGTCCCTCATGGGAGAACAAAATAAGTAACGGTATTGTGACCGCTCCAGTAACAAGGCGGGTAAATGATTTTATTGACATTCACTTTGAAACTATATTTACTTCACATCGTATTATATTGTGGGGGAAATGCAACATGATTGAGGGAAATTCAATAATCATTTTCGAATTCTTGTCATTTCGCGCCAATTTGTTTAAGAAATATGATGCTGACGGAAATATCGAGGAGAAAAATTAGTCCATCTTTTAACTTGACAATGTTAGATTTGATTAAGTGTCGCGATCAGCCTTCGGCTGATCGCGACATCTGACGAAAGTTAATTTAACATTGTCAAGTTAAGATCGCAGTAATTAATACCGCGATCATGAGCAGATTCTAAACCTAATAAAATATCGGTAATCAACTAAGACCCTTGAGAGAACCTGGTCTTTTGTCAGATTCCATAAACTCTCGTAATCCTTTTATTTGGGAAAAATTATTTGGGGAAAAGATGTCGTCTTGGTGGAATACCTGGATTAAAAATACCTGCCACATCTTCATCAGACAATTGGCTAAGTTGAGTCTCTAAGTCTTTGACGGTAAAATTATAGCCTCTAGCTGAAGCTAGACGAACGAAAGCTTCTGGATCACTCAGAGCTTTCTGTCTTTCTTGTTGTGCATAGGCTTGTTCTACATTTTTGTAGATTCGAGCAGCATTTTGTTGTGTCATAATAGTTCCCCCTTCTGCAAGGACGAATTGTTGAAATATGTTTTTGTCTCTCTTCACAGTTTCATTTGGTATAAGTAAAAGTTATTTTCAACATAAACATATTTTATTATATATCATCATTATTCTATGGCTCACACGTTGTGAATTTATTTCATCATGCCAGAGACATAGACCGCCGAGATTAAAGACTGAAAAGGATTATTAGTAAACGCGATCATCCCCCAATGTGGGTTACAAAGATAGTTCTTTTTGTGATCTATCGAAATTAAGTTTCAACATGTCCGCAACTGGTTAGATAGTTTAAATTACGTCTTATGAAGTTTACAATTCGGACATATAATTTGCATTAAATCTTTATGTGAAATGAGTTTGAATCTTTGTATTATACATTAATACATTCAATCCCTTGAGGGGAAGCAGAAACACTTATACCTCTCCCCAAGAAATTTATGGCTTATCATGACATTCGAACTATTGACGGTTCTGGTAACAATAGCGATCTAGGAAAAGCTAATGTCCCACTCATTAGACTTCTTGAACCAGTGTTTGAAGATGGGATTAGCATACCGCGTGGTGGACAGATTTCCGAGTTCGATCAAATGGCAGGTAAATTTGTTTATACCTCGACTCTCCCCAATCCTCGCACAATCAGCAACATTGTTATAGAGCAGACTCAACCTGTAACCAATTTTCTCAATGCCAGTGACTGGTTGTGGCAGTGGGGACAATTACTTGACCATGACTTGGTACTCAATGAGGCCAATGAAGAAGAAACCCCCGCACTGGAAGATTTCACTCCAATTCCCGTTTCCGATGGGGATCCGACTTTTCCAAATGGGGCGATACTTCCTTTTATCAGGGTGCCGGCAGCTGAAGGGACAGGAAAAACAACTCCCCGCCAGGTGAACAACCAGATTACAGCCTTTATAGATGCTTCTAGTGTATATGGTTCTGATGAGAAGCGGGCAAAGTTTTTAAGGGATACTGAATCCGGTAAAGGTCTGCTCAAGACCAGGATAGGGGACAATGGCGAAATTCTGCTACCGCTCAATGATCCAGATAATCCCCAGCCCAATGCTACTGGGGGGACTGAGCTGCCAGTTGAAAAGCAGTTTGTCGCGGGGGATGTTCGTGCCAATGAGCAAATCGGGCTAACAGCTGTTCATATCCTACTTATGCGTGAGCACAATCTTGTAGCCTTAGAACTTCATGAACGTCTAGAAGCTCGAGACAGAAAGCTTCGCAGAAAGTTTCGAGATTTTCGAGATGAGGTTTGGGCTAAAATTCGGACTGAAAATCCTGGTGTATCTAGGGAGGAAATTCAAGAAATCATTAAGGATGAATTTCTTTACCAAAGTGCTCGTAAGGTCATTGGTGCTAAAGTTCAGGTCATCACCTACAACGAATTTCTTCCCCTATTGATTGGTAAGAGCACTCTTGAAGCATACAAGGGCTTTAACCCTGATATTAATCCTCAAATCAGCGTTGAATTTGCTAATGCAGCCTATCGCCTGGGGCATACCCTGATCTCTAATAAAATTCGCCGCGTAGATCATAATGGCATTACAGAAACTAATCTTGCCGATGCCTTTTTTAACCCAGCAGATGTCCAAGAAAAAGGAATTGACACAGTGCTGACGGGTCTAATTTTCCAAAAAGCTCAGGAACTAGACAACATAATTGTTGATGAGCTCCGCAATTTCCTCTTCCCTGCTGGTACTGGTGGTTTAGACTTAGGAGCTGTTAACATTGCTCGGGGTCGGGAAATGGGGCTTCCCAGCTATACTAAGGTCTATGAAGAAATTTTTGGTACCAAAATTAAGGACTTCGACCATCTTCGTGAGTTGGGTCTGTTCAGTAACCCTGTGGTCAACCTGTTTGAAACTACTTATGACACAGTTGACCAAATCGACCTCTGGCTTGCTGGCATTTCTGAGCTACCAGCTGACCACGGCGGCTTGCTGGGACCTACCTTCAGCTTTTTTATTGCGGAACAGTTTACCCGATCACGGGATGGAGATAAATTCTTCTACCTCAATGATCTCGAACATTTGCGTATCTTGGCCCCCAATATTGAAGATACTACCCTCGCTGCCCTCATCCGCAATAACGTCGCCGATCCCTACCTGATTCCAGACAACGCCTTTAAGGTTTCCTTTGAGAATTCCCTCTTTGGTGATGATTCTAATAACATCCTCAATGGGACTGCTTTCAAAGATCTGATTGATGGTCAAGGTGGTAATGACAAGATCCGCGGTCGTCGTGGTGATGACATATTATTCGGTGGTTTAGGGGATGACTATATTCTTGGTAAAGGTGGTGCCGACAAAATCGTTGGCGGTGACGGGAATGACACGCTCCAGGGTAATAGTGGCAGCGACTATATAAATGGCAGTGCGGGAAATGATCTCATCCGAGGTGGTGGTGGCGCTGATGCCATACGAGGCGGTACTGGGAATGACCTTATCTATGGTGGAGGCGGCGGCGATACCTATATATTTGATAGCAACCTGTTAGATGACCTTGCAGATATGGATACCATTAAAGGCTTTCAGGCTATCGACGATTTCGATTTCAAGGACTACCTCGGTGCTGGTGGCACGGTTGAATTTGAATTAATTGGTCGTCGGGCTTTGCAAATCGATCTCAGCGGTGAGGACTCGGTCTATGTTTTTGGGAGCCGTAATGCTATTAATGCTGCAGTAGATCAACTTAATAACTTGGATAGTACTCAAAAGGAAAGGATGTTCATGAATCCCTGTCAAACTTAAATCTGAGATATTTTTGATTAAGGCGATCGCTTTACACCAGGATGGCTAAAATTGCGCTCGCCTTAATCAGGTTTACTGATAACAAGAGCTAAATCATACCAGGGCCTTTGTGCCGCCAGTCATGTTCCATAGTCAATTTACCTTCTTCCCCTTCCGATAACTCTTGAAGTTCGTGAAGACGTTGCATTCTGAGTTGTTTTTGTTTTGCTTTCAAGTCTCCAGGTACTTTAATGTACATTTCTGGTTCTACCGCATAGTTATTAATCAATCCTTCTTCGTCAACGGTGTAACCATCTCGGTTGTGAAGATGTTCAGTATCGCCAGGAATATCATGTTCGACATGACCGAAATTTTTACCTTCTCTGGCTGCCCGTGCTTTTAGTTCTGGTGGAACAATATGGGGATCGTAATGGCTAAGTTCCTGAGTAACCATATCTTGAGTTTCTACCGATTTAGTTTTCATAGATTCCTCCTTAACACTTACTTGAATCAATTAATCTGAAGTAAGCTGGAACGCATTGCAAACTGTATCGTTATTTTAGATCTAGGGAATAAGTTTTTGGTTTGTCAGGTGGTAAAAGTTAGCTTTTGCAGGCTGTAATTAATTTGATACTTGTTTCAATTGGTACTCGATTTTGGGAAAACCACCTGGGCTGCGTTTGGGCTCACCTCAAATTTTGAACTTAACAATAACAATACATAATTTATTTTACCTCTCATTCGCAATCTCATTTCCAAGGAAAAAAAACGAATTGTCACTTTATTTTTCGCTTTGTTACGCTAGTTTGCAATATCTTGATTAATGCAGCAAAATTAAGTATATGTACACAAAGAATTACCCAGTGGGTTTAGGGTTTAGGGGGTGAGCGAAATTTACTATGGTAAATAGGGAGATAGGGAAATAATACCAATTTGAATAAAAAATACGACAGATAAATGTAGGGGTTTGGCAGTGCCAAACCCCTAATAGACAAGGTTGATTTATCGATGTTCTAAACCCACTGCATCCTTAACATGATCTAAACCTTCACTTGCCAAACGTTTTAACACTCCTGACAATACATCCTTGACCATCCAAGGCCCCTGATAAATCCAACCAGTATATACTTGCAATAAACTTGCTCCTGCCACAATCTTCTCCCAAGCATCCTGGGCGGTGAAAATTCCGCCAACTCCAATAATCGGTAACTTACCACCTGTTTCTTGATAGATAAAGCGAATTACCTCAGTGGCTCTTTCTTTTACAGGTTTACCACTGATTCCGCCAGCTTCTTCTGTAAGAGGATTCCCTGTCTCCTTAAGAATCTGAGTCTTTAGACCATCTCGGCGAATTGTCGTATTAGTTGCGATCGCACCATTTAATTGATACTGCAGTGCTAAATCAAGAATCTCTTTGATTTCTTGTTCATCGAGATCGGGCGCAATTTTAATTAAGATCGGTTGTTCTTTGGTATTGGCTTCCTGTAAGGCGGATAGGATTGGTTCTAATTGGGAGCTAGCTTGCAGCGATCGCAAACCTGGAGTATTGGGGGAGCTAACATTAATTACAAAGTAATCTGCAACATCTTGTAAGAGTTTAAAACTACCAACATAATCCTCGGCGGCATCTTCCAACTTGGCAATTTTTGACTTACATAAATTGATTCCAATCGGAATAGTACGGGCTTGTCTTTGCCAGATTTGGGAGAGAGTATCCGCCATTGCTGCTGCCCCGAGACTATTAGCACCCATACGGTTTAAGGCTGCCATGTCTTCGGGGAGGCGAAACATCCGAGGGCGAGGATTCCCTGGTTGGGAGTGATAAGTAACAGCACCTAATTCAGCAAAACCAAACCCAAAACTATCCCAAATTCCTGCTGCTGTGCCATCTTTATCAAATCCGGCGGCTAAACCAAAGATGTTAGGAAATTCTAGTCCCCATAGGTTTTGTTGCAAACGATTATCTTGCAGACAAAAGGAATTTTGAAATTGTTGAATGGCAAGTTTTCCCCAAGCTGTATCGCGAGATTCTTCGATTTTAGTCAGGGTGTTTAGCATCTGACGGTGGGCGGTTTCGGGATCACTTTTGACAGCGGATAGTAATAGAGGATAGAAGGGTTTAGTAAATTTGAGCATTATTTAGGGCATGGTGGCTAGGGTTACTTACAAGTGTAGGATTTTAAGATGTGATTTTTTTGCTCTTCTTAAAGTTATCGATAAAATACATAATTTCTACTGCAGGATTAACACCCCAGAGCCAAGGCAACGTGGTTCGAATGCATTCGAACTTTTAAGTGCCGTCCCAGTGGGAACGTTACGACCTCCCCATCTTCAAAACGGTATCCTTTAGGGCACCCCTGCCGTAAGTGTTAATTAGTGAGTTAAAAATTACCTTTTTATGCAATCTAGCTCCCGAAACAATGTATTTCTTAGAAATTTTATTGTTCTTGATTAGTGGTTTCTATTTGTTTGATTAATTTTTAGTATATTAATGGAGAAACATATCATAAATTTATTATCGAATGGCTGATCACTTGTTTCTAATGAAATTGATCTAGTTTCTCCTCATGATGAATGGTAATTTGTCTATATTCGAAGAATTAGGAATTCATTACTCATTTATATCCAAAAATTTATCAATGGTTTTCTTTATTTCAAAAGCAAAATTATCGGTCAGCGAGCCCAGAGTAATTGATTCCCCAGAATTAAGAACTAATTTTAAATGAAATTTATCCCCACCGCTATCAGTTTTTTCATGAACTACTAATACTTGTTTAATTGCATCTAGTTTTTCTTCTCTAACATCTGACTGAAACAAAAGATTCTGAAGTTTAAAATATAATTTTCCTGAATTTTTATCAAAAACGTATAGGATAATTTGCTTATACAATAAAAAGTAAAGTGCTGTACAACCTCCAACTAACATCGACAAACATGACACAGGATAGTAAATTCCACGATTATCTTCTTGAATTTTGAGCGAGAGTTTTTCTGTATTAGCAATGAACATATTAATTTGATTGACTTTTTGACTAATTTTTGAATAATAGTCATAGTCATATAACTTAGTAAAAGGGATCAAAATATTATCAGCACTCAGCATAATTTTGTAACTATCTCCTGATTCAGAACTACTCTTTGTTCGTAATTTAGCAAATTCTAGATGTTTGATTTCGGTAATATTCTTTCCCGATAAATCTGATGAGATAATTTTGCAGTCTATTTGAGTTGCTTCAATTCGTTTACATCTTAAATTTGCAACTTCGCTATCTAGAAGAAAACTTAATCCTTGAAAAAAGAATATGAGAGCTATGACAATCCCCATTGCAAACCAGATAAGCCTACTTTTTGCTTCAAGTTTCAGAATTGTGGGCGTATGTTCAGTAATTTGCATGTAATTCTTAAGAAGTAAAATCTTACATTAATTTCTACCATTTGATCGGCATCCAATTATCATTAAGCTATTAGGTTACGAAATACATTGTGTAGGGGCTTTTCGCGAAAAGCCCCTACCAGGATTATTGATCAAGTATATATAAGTAAAGTGTTACAGGTAGAAAATCACCCGATGGATAAATTAACAAAATATCGTCAAAAGATAAAAAAAGTACTCACAGAATATTATGATTGGGTTTCTGGTTCAGCCAATTTAGATCAAGAAAGTTGTTTGGTTTTTGATGAAACCCACGATCACTATTTTGGGTTTTTTAGGGGTTGGGAAAATAAGAAAAAAATCCGCAATATTCAAGTACATATTCGCATTAAGAATAATAAAATTTACATTGAAGAAGATTGGACAGAGGAGGGAATTGCCAATGAATTATTAAAGGAAGATGTCCCGAAAGAAGATATTGTTTTGGCTTTTCACGATCCTGAAACTCGTAAGCATACAGAATTTGCTGTTCTCTAACTCCAACTTAATAGATTAAGTTTTCTCAAGATAAAATTAATATTCCCAAAGTATTGTCATTAGAAAATATTTTAATCTCTTTAGCATGAGAACGAATCAAAAATTCAACATTATTAGTTGTACAATTCCCAAGACGAATCCAAATGACTTTTGGCGGAAAACCTCTCACTGAAATTAGCTCACTAAAATCGGCATCTTTAGTCACAACAATAAAATCATTATCGCGAGCATATTGCCATACAATAGAATCTTCTGCCGCATCCAAACCCAAGTTATATAAATGATTACTATTAGGATAGATATCTGCAAGACTATTGACTAAACGAGGTGACAAGTTTTGATCGAATAATAGTTTCATTATTTAACTATTAAAGTTTGTTTTTCTCGATCAGCAGCATAGCTAAGACAAGCTAGGATATCTTCCATTGTTAAATAGGGAAAATCTTCTAATATTTCTTCATAAGTCATTCCCGCAGCTAAATAAGATAAAACATCATATACTGTAATTCTCATGCCTCTGATACAGGGTTTGCCAGCTCTTTTTCCTGGCTCAATGGTAATAATATCGCGATAGTTCATGATTTTTATTTTTATTGTCTTTCCAAATCAACAAAATCTAATTATGTAAGGGCGTTACTTCGTACCCTTGGGGAAGCGCGAATCGCCCCTACGAAGAATATACTTCTAACCAACCTTGAATAGCATCTTCTAACATTTCTAAAAGATGTTCATAAGTTTCTCCCCAAGTATGACATCCTGGTAATGCTGGTACAGAACCACACCAGACTCCATCTTCTTCCCAAATGACCGCTTTGATTTTCATGGTTAGTATTTTATGATAGTTTATTTTTGATGACAACGCGATCGCTGATTGCTGATTTCTCTCTCTGCCATTGTTTCAATCAACAGATTTATCTTAATCAAGGTGAAGCCGAAGTTTAGACATTAGCAGTTTCGATCGCCTGTTCTTCTGCGATCGCTCTATCAATCTCAGTTTGATATGCGGCATAGAAACCCAGTGCGTTGTTAACTCGTGCTTCGGTTAGTCCATACTCTTCCGCAAGCTGGTTGGGAGATAATCCCCATTGATTAGAAGCGATCAGCCAAAGGCTGGCACTGCGTGATCGCGATAGTCTGGACTCTAATACCAGTTCCACTAATGATTGCAACTGGTTGACCACTAGCTCCTTGACGATAGGTAATTTTGGGAAAATTTGGGTCATTGAGTTGATAACAGAGGGAGGCAACTTTTTCTGCTACTGCCCATAATATAAACTGATCAAGGGGAACTCCCTGACTAGCTGCTCGTTGCTCTGCTTATTGCTGAAGTTGAAGCTGTAAGTTGATGGTGTAGTCTGCCATGATTTGAAAATAAGCTAATATGTGAGCAAGTTGATTTATCGTGGAAGATAAAAGACTGACGAATATGGAAATTATAATTGAATCAACACAACGCTTTGAAAATAGTCTTGCTCAACTAAATCAGAAGTGCAAAGAATTAGTAATCGAAAAGATTAATGGCTGCACACAGCAATTCTCTGAAGATAAGATGCATGTTTACAATAATCTCGATCAATTAAAAAATTCAGCATTACCAAACAATTATCAATCTTCACTTCATACATTAAGAATATCTCCTGATCTAAGAGTTATTTTGACAATTGATGAAGATCCGATCTTTTCGCAGACTATATTTACTTTATTTGATGTAGTTGAGCCTCAAGATTTAGAGAAAATGCACCAAGAAATAGCAGCAGATCTTTATCAATATTTAATTACAATCGGTCAAGAGGTTGCACAGGTATCTTAAGAGGAAGGCAGTAAATGAAATTCTAAAAGTAACAATCAAGAATAATATGGCAGCAAAAGATATTTATCATGAAGCAGTTAAAAATGCTTTAATCAAGGATAATTGGACAATTACATCTGATCCTTACAAAATTAAGTATAAAGATGCTGAACTATTTGCAGATTTATCGGCAGAAAAGCCTATTGCAGCTGAACAAAATGGCCGCAAAATAGTCGTAGAGATCAAAAGTTTTATCAGTCCGTCTTTAATGAGAGACTTTGAATTAGCTTTAGGACAATATATTTTATATCGTAATTTAATTAATCTTACTGAGCCAGAATATCAAGTTTATTTAGCCATAAAAGACAGTGTTTATGAAAATTTTTTTCAACGAGATTCTATTCAAACAGTAACTAAATTAAATCAAGTATTACTCATAGTAGTTGATACAGAGAAGGAGAAAATTACCCAATGGATAAATTAATAAAATATCGTCAAAAGATAAAGAAAGTTCTTACAGAATATCATGATTGGGTTTCGGGTTCAGCTAATTTAGACCAAGAAAGTTGTTTGGTTTTTGATGAAACTCACGATCACTATTTTTGGCTTTTTATGGGTTGGGAAGGTAAGAGAAAAATCCGCAATATTCAAGTTCATATTCGCATTAAGAATAAGAAAATTTATATTGAAGAAGATTGGACAGAGGAAGGAATTGCCAATGAATTATTAAGGGAAGATGTCCCGAAAGAAGATATTGTTTTGGCTTTTCACGATCCTGAAACTCGTAAACATACAGATTTTGCTGTTATCTAACTCAAAAGCCCCTGACGGGGCAGTCAAAAGTCAAAAATCAAAAGTCAAAAGTAAATTAATTTTCTCGAAAAAAGGTGAGACACTAATCATATCAAGATTTTCATTCTATGAGGTTAATCATACTTTAAAGCTTTTATAATTAATTTATAAAACAATCACAAACAAAAGTAGAGATAAGATATGGCAACTACTTCAAAATTTAACGAAATTTTAAATCAAATAGATAATTTATCCTACGCAGATCAAGAAATGTTAATTGACATAGTTAAAAAGAGGTTGATAGAAAATAGGCGTGATGAAATTGCAGATAATATAAAACAGGCTCATCAAGAATATAAATCAGGAAATGTTGTTCGAGGCTCTGTTGAAGATATTATTAATGAGTTAAACAATTGAAAAATTTAGTATTCACCTCATCTTTTAAAAGAGTATTTAAGACAATTATTAAGCGCAGACCAGAATTAAAAAAAAATTGAGAATAAATTAAAATTATTAGCTAATAATCCTTTTGAACCTTCTCTAAGAACATACAAACTTAAAGCAAACTATCTAATTCTTGGTCGTGTACTGTGGAGTATGATTGTCGAATTATATTTGATTTTGTTAACAATGATAATTTAGAAGAAGAAGAAATTTTGTTAATTGATATTGGTACTCATGATGAAGTTTATTAAGTGTTGATTTTCATCATTATTGTTCGATACTCGTTTGAATGGAATTTGATTAATTATAACGAGATCGCTTATTTGCAGTAAAACTTAAACTGTGAATGACGAATCATAAGTAAAAGGTTAAACTATTGATCTTATTAGTTTGGGTATGATAAATTTTGAGGAGTTTTAGCTATGCCAATGAAGAAGAAATCAGATATTCAGATTTTTCTTGCTCATGCTCACGATGATAAAGAAGTAGTATTACAACTTTATCATCGCCTCAAGGATGCAGGATATAAACCTTGGTTAGATAAGAAAGATTTGAAGGGGGGACAGAATTGGCGTTCAGAAATTCCGAAAGTTATTAAGAATAGTCAACTATTCATTGCTTGTTTTTCTAAGCTTTCGGTTGCTAGGATTGGGTTTTTTCAAAATGAGTTTAAAATAGCTTTTAATCACCTTGCTTCATTGTCCCCTAATTCTATTTATTTTATTCCTTTGAGGTTTGATGATTGTGAGATTCCTGATTTGCGACTGCCAGAATATGGATTGAATTTGTGGGATATTCATCGGCTTGATTACTTCGAAAATGATGGTTTTGGAAAGTTAGAAGATACAATTATTCATGAATTTGGTCCTTTTGTTGAAGATCCAATTCAAGATATTCAAATTCAATATTTTACTGAGGATTTGGGAAATGATGTCGAATTAGAAATGGTTCATATCCCTGATGGGACTTTTATGATGGGTTCACCTGAAGGTGAGGGGCATGATGATGAAAACCCTCAACATCAAGTAACTGTCTCCTCTTTTTATATGGGTAAATATCTAATTACGCAAGAACAGTATCAACAAGTAATGGGTCAAAATCCATCTTTATTGAAGAAAGGTAAGAACCGACCTGTAGAGCATATGACTTGGGATAATGCAGAAGAATTTTGCAAAAAACTTTCTGACATATCAACCAAAAAATACAAATATAGATTACCTTCGGAAGCGGAATGGGAGTATGCTTGTCGCGCTCAAAAAAATACTTTATATCATTTTGGTGAGTTTATTAACCGTAGTTTAGTCAATTGCGGCAATCATGGAGGAACTACTAATGTTGGAATATTTAGATCTAATAATTTTGGTTTATATGATATGCATGGCAACCTCTGGGAATGGTGTCAAGATGACTGGCATAAGAACTATGAAGGCGCTCCAAATGATGGTTCTGCATGGGTTTCTGTTCAAAGTAGTAGAAAAGTATTAAAAGTATTGCGCGGCGGTTCCTGGATCGACCCTCCTGATAAATGCCGTTCAGCATTCCGTGGCAAATGTAAGCGCGATGAACATTTCAACACTATCGGTTTTCGTGTTGTGTGTGATGTTCCCGATGCTCATTGACACTCCCGCCGCGGGACGCGGGGGATTCTTGCTTCACTGACCAGTTACTAGATCGAACAACGTAAGTTGCTCGCTCCCCGCACCTCGATCTCCACAAGTGTTTTTGCGGTGCGACCCCGCTGGGGTTTCCCCAGCATGGGAACGCGCACCAAGAGTCACGGGCTGCCCGACCGCGATTTTTCCCCGTCTCTCGATCACTTTTGCCGCCGCAACATCTCTATCAAGAGTTACGCCACAATACTGACAATTGTGTAGTCTTTGGTTTAAAGTTTTCTTCCCAGTAGGCAATCGACAATTAGGGCATTCTTGCGAGGTAAAATTCTTATCTACTTTTTGATAGTAGACACCAGTTTTCCAAGCGATGAATGGCAATATTTGATTAATGAATTTCCCAATCGCCGAGTTCCCTATTTCTTTACCAAACAATCCTTTTTGCCAAGCC
>JASJDR010000142.1 GCA_030065615.1 Xenococcus sp. MO_188.B8
TAAACACCATGTCCGTCGGTGTCCGTCGCGACGACTATTTTGTCCCCATTTTGATGAGCTAAGACGGCACTGTTACGACTGGATTCAGATGTTATATATTGGTATCCCTGGCTTTGGGCATACTCAACTAAGTTAATCTTGGTTTTGAACTTTTCTAATTCCTCTTTTCTCTTACGTTCTATAGCTCGTCTTCCTCTTTCAAGACCTCTGTGAACTTGTCGTAGATGGAGTTCAATTTGTCGATTTGCTCGTTCAATCTCTTGACTTGTCCGTTCAAGTTCATTACTTGTTCGCTCAAGTCGTTCACCTGATGCTGTAGCTGCTTGTTCTGCCCCGACAACCGCTTCATATCCTGTGAGTATCTGTTGGATAGAGTTTCGATTTGTTCTTTGTACTGCTTGGCTAACTGTAGATATGACAATCTCAGTTGGTTCTCTAGTGCGCTCATTTGTTACTCCATTTTTAGACAGGGTTGTCCCTGGCACTTCCAGCCTGGGGTTAGTTGTTTGTATGGGGGCAGGGTGATAAATGTTCCGTTGTTGGTTTCGTAGATTTTTATCCCCTTGGTTTGGTTCTGTAGATGGTTCAAGGTCTGCTGTTGTTGTTTTATTTCCTGGTTGAGATAATCTAGTTGGGCTTGTTTCTGGGTCATCCGAGTTGATAGGAATCCTATCAGACCCCAACTCCCGCCTAAGATACCCAGACAAAGACTCCCTGCTGTGACCGATAGCCAGATCCATTGTTGGCCCAAGTATTTTTTGAAGATTCGGTTGTGACCCTCCGTAGCGCGAGATATGATAGCTCGCTCTTGCTTGAGCCAGTTCTCTGATTCTCGACTGAAGTCCCTGTATAGTGCTTTCCTTTGTGCTTTCAGTTGTAGTTGTAGTTCCTGGTGTTCTGCTTCCGCCGTTTCCTCCAACCGTTTGTTCTCGGCTTCTATCTTCTTTTTCAGGTTGTCCCCCAAGTCGCCAAGATGCTTCATATATCCCCCCTTTGAGTCGATAGCGTTGATTGTCTTCTGGATTAAGAACTGTGATATAGTTTTTCCCCTGCCTGGGTATCTCTAAACCTAATTCAGCAAAAGAATTAATAATGTGATCGCGGTTGGTCACTAACCCTGCTTCGATGCGCTTGGTAATATATTCGGTTAGCTGTTTCTTGGGCTCTGGTGCTGCCTCTTGTCCTGCCCGTTGGCTTTCAGCATCGATTAGGGCGATGTATCCCCGTGAATAGATTCTTTTACGAGCGGGGTCATCTGGTCTGGCCCAATCCTGTTTGATATTCCATAAGCTCTGCCAGGGTTTGAAGTAACCGTGCCAACCAGGGGGAGCAATGTTAAGGCTTTTTCCTGTATCTAGTTCGACTTTCGGGGTGACAAAGTGGAGTTCTACGCGGTCATTACCCGTGTGGGTGTGACGTACCCAGAGGGTGTTATATGCGTCAGTATTGATACCAGCAAAAGCATATTCTTCAAAGGAATCGATTAGTGCTTGTTGTTCTTTTTCTGTGGGAGCATCTTCGATGGCAAAACTGAGTACCCCACTGTTGTATTTATATTTGAAATCTAGTCCGTCAATTAGTTGTTTGGTAATTTCTGGATGGCCTCTGATTACTTCTGGGGCTGGTTCTCTTCGCGTTCCTGTATTGGGGTGATCGAGGCGGGTGATATATTCTACAGGGCCACTACCCGCTCCGACTCCTCTGGCAAAGAACTTAACTAGCATTATTCGCGACCCTTGGTAGAGTCAAGAGCCAGCAATGCTTGTTCTATTGCTATTAGATGGGTAACTACTTCTACTGCTTCGGCTGTATGTTTGTAGGTGTTGGCCCAACGAGCAATTTGATTTAAATTGTTGCCTATTTTAGCTATTTGACGAGTGCGTTCTATTTGTATTGCTCGATCACTAATATTGGTAACTCTAACCTTACCCATTGCCTCTCTTGCTAACTGTGAAATAGTTAATCCTGCGGTGTGTGCTTTTAATTCCCAGTCCAATTTTTCTGATTCTGTCAGTCTAATAGAAATGGGATTGGTACGCTGTACTTTTCTGGGCATGGGTTGCTTAAGTTGCTTCTGGTTTGAGTTAGTTAGAGAGCCTTAGTTTTTCTTTTGACTACTGTCTGAAGGGGTCGAGGGGAAAGCTTTCCCCCGCTAGCCCCCCACGGGCATTAATTCTAGCGAAGGCGAATTCATGTCCTACGTGGGGTGGGCTAGCTTAACTCCTCCTATGGCGGCATTTGTTATTAGTTGAACTGAGGCTAACATCAATGCCTAACTAACTAGGTAAAGTTCAGAAAAAGATTGTAAGAAATGATGATAAAGTTTTGATTTGATGCGGATTATTTAACTTTAGGGGGGAATTTCTCATACTTCTTATTTAATTGCGATTTAAGGCAACTTAAATCTCGAAAAATTGGCTATCAATCGTTAATTTTACTGAGAATTATGACCCCAGATTGTTACTATGCGTTACTGTATTTTGGCTAATTACTGCTATTTATTAAGCTGTTATAGCCTGAAATCTGGGATAGAAACAGGTATTAATAACGTTAAGTGACGTTTTTACAAGTAAAGATACGCTTTGATTGAAAGATAGGAAAAATGGTGATTTATTGGTCGCTCACAGCTGGTCAACAGCCCTTACACCTCATAATCCCCCTCAATCAATCAATTTTTTGCTGAATTTGGCTGCCTAAATTTTTCTCGGAGGCGTTATTAGATGAGTAGAGAAAAAAGTATTACTCTTACTAAGGGTTTGGAACTTTTAGTAACAGATCATTGTAAATAAAAATTAAAACCCTTGTCTTCACAAAAATCTTGAGCAGCATTTTTTGAAAAATAAACTGCATTAAGAAAAATAAACTGCATTACAAAAAAGACAAATTACTGTTAAGGAATGATGAAGGGGCGATCAAGGCAGAATTATGCCGATAATTACCCCTTTGAAGTACCTCAGTAGACCATTAATGAACCATCACCGCATTTTTTTCAACAAATTCCAATTTTCACTGTTCTGATTTGTCACCAGATCATGTACGATCTGGGACGTGAAATGCCGTTTTATGCCGTAAAATGTCCCTGATCTGTACCTATAGATCATTAATTTGAAAGAAGATGATAGCGAGTATATGGAAGCAGAGCGCGAATTTTTCAGGCAGAACCCAGACCAGGATTTTTACGAAGGCTTTGGAAAAATCTAGTGTCCTATTACAAAGTCAGAAAACAATTAATTGACAAATCAAATAATTCACCAAAAAAACCAATTAATATCAAGAAGCAATGAAGACGCTAACTGATGAGCAATAGAGGACAATTCATGATCTTTTTCATCTCAAAGACCTCTTAATAAATTATCAGAAGATTTTTCTCGTCACCATCATCATTTTTTACTCTTCTGATTGGCCAGTTTGTTAGACAAAAATAGGTACAAATCGAGGAAATTTTTCATCTAATTGCCGACAAATACCATGACGCAAATCAAGATCAAATCGGCTTTCACATTTTGACACCGCTCTTCGATGAGCGCGTCTAAAATGTGAATCTCAATTCGCTTCGTGGATGTTAACTTGTTTCATAGAGAGAAGTATAAACTAAGATAACCAAACTGTGGGACAGACAATCTGTGCGGATTCATCCGTCAAATAGAAACTGGTAACCGGATTATTGGACACAGAGCAGCGCAGAGGCTCGACTTTTTTCTGATAAGGATTCCAAACCGCCACAATATTGCGCTTCTGCTTTTTGCGAATTAGTTGGCAATTAATATGAACTGTTTGTAACCAGACAATTAAAGCACTGTGTAACTGTGCAGTAACTTCCAGACGGGAACGCTCATGTAAATCTTTGAGTTTGCGCTTCAGTTCAAGTTGGGTCGCTCCGATGCGAGCTAGTTCTCGCTCTCGATCTTCTCCTTCGAGATTTCTTTTTTGGATTTTCCCTTTGATTTCTCCCATAATGTCTTGGTAGTACTCGGTAATCCGCTTCCGATCTCGTTGCAGTTGGCGTTGATTTTTTTGTCGCCAAGGAATTAATTCTCTCTCAATAAGTTGCTCAGAGTGCTGCGAGCCAATTTGGAGTAAATGAGAACAATTAAGAGCTATCTGTTCTTCCATTGGCGGAGTTGCGATGCGGTCAACCGTCCACAATAAAGCATCACCCAGCTCAACTCCTGTCACCCCTGTAATCCCATTGACCCAAAAAGAAACCATTCCCAAGCGTTTTTCCGAGGCTTCGGCGGTGTAGTTAACATTAAATAAAACATAAGGAGTAATCGCCGGTAGAGCATCCTGCACCCGAATCAAGCCATTTTGCGGGCGTAAGGTCTCGGTTACCAATTTGTCAAAACCGCTCTTTTTCAAGTAGCCGTCGTATTTAATCCCAAAGCTGGCTACATAACCACTGTTTGATAATAACTCCTCAAACCGTTCCAGAATATCTGAGTTATAGGTGACAAAATAACTGCTACTACTATCCTCCGCACTGGTGGTAAAAGTGACTAATTCCCCCAGCTTTAAAGCTGATGCGATTTTGGGGGGTAACAAAACTTCTAGACTTTGAGTCGAAGTCCACTCAGCTACTCCATCTTGAAGAGCAACCATTTGGTTAATTGTATCGAGAATCATATTATCCATTTTCATTACTTACCAATCACTGCTAACTGAAAAACTGATTACTGATTACTGAATTAGGCTTCAAATTCATCACCAAACAACTTCTCATCAAATTCCTGTATTTCTTGATAGCTCTGTTTGGCATCGAGCAATTGCTGACCTAAATTACCAAAAGCCGTGTCTAGTTGCTTTTGCTCTCCATTAGCTAACCAGAGGTCAATAACGGTTTCGCTAAAGTCAAATTCATCTCCCATATTGCCGAGAATGGTTTCAATTTCTCCTACCACCAACTCAAACATATTGATTTTGTCGTGGAGTATTTTGAGGATATAGGCTTCGATACTGTTAGCCAGACAAAAGTTAAAGATAAATACATCCTGGGTTTGCCCGATACGATGCAGACGACCAATGCGCTGCTCAATTTTCATGGGATTCCAGGGCAGGTCGTAATTGACAATGGTGTTAGCAAACTGAAGATTGCGTCCTTCTCCCCCCGTTTCTGAGGCCAACATTACTGGTACTGATTCTCTAAAACTATCAATAGCGGCATCTTTAGCTTTTAAGGACATCGAACCGCGAAAACAAGTATGGGGAATTTTGTGCTTTTCTAAATGTTTATATAGATAGGAAATGGTGGCCTTGTAATTAATAAAGACCAGGGTCTTTTGGGTCGATTTTTGCAGTAAATCGACCAATTGTTGGGCTTTCTCAAAGTTCCTAATGCCTTTAGCTCGCTTCAGCAGAAAGGCCAGTTCGTCGTGGTCAAATCTTTTTTGAAGTCCCTTGAGAGTTTCGGTTAAGGCAATGGGACTACTCCCCGAACGCATCAGCAAATTATTACGAGTTAATTTATCAATGCCCCCAGGATGTTGACGCAGATATTGATTAATCGCGGCATACAACTCTTGTTCTTTTTCCCGGGGCTGGACGGTAATGGTAGAAGCAAAACGCTTGGGGAGTTTCACATCGACCACCGAGCGGGTATTTCTCACCATCACTTCTCGCATCAGTTGGCGCAGTTTTTCGGGGTTTTTCGGGACTCTTCCGTTCTTGGAACCGACATATTCTTGTTTAAACTGAGCTTCGGTATGGAGCAGTCCCGGCTTGAGGAGGGTCAGGAGATTAAACAGTTCCACCAGATTGTTTTGTACTGGGGTGGCGGTTAACATCAGAATAAATCGCTTATGAATAGCATTAACTAACTTCCAGTTGAGGGTGCGGCGATTTTTTAGGTGGTGGGCTTCATCAACGATGACCAAATCCCAGTCCCGGGCGGTGACCTCCTGAAAATGACTTTTGTGCTTGGCAGTGTTAATCGATGCCACGATGCGGTCATTGAGATGCCAAAATTCTTCGGGGCTAGAGTCGCGTTCGTCAGTCGTAATGGTAGCAATAGCGAATTTTTCATCCAGTTCCATTTGCCATTGGGATACCAGGGTAGCTGGGGTTAGCACCAACAGGGATTTGATTTGACCCCTGGCTAAGTATTCTTTACAGATGAGAGCAGCTTCGATGGTTTTGCCTAATCCTACTTCATCCGATAACATCGCTCGACCACCAAACTGTTTGATGACTTTTTTGGCAGTTTCGATTTGATACCAATGTTTGTCGATGTGATGTAGCTCAGGCAGACAAACTAATTGGTCGTAATCAGCGAGAACTTTGAGTTGAAACAGAGACCGACGAGCTTCATAGTTGGCCAGCTCGCTAATTTGTTGGTTTTTTAAGGCAGTTGCTGCGGCACTTTCGACAAATCGGAAGGAGTAGAGATCGGACATGCTTGGGTGAAAGAAGAGCGATCGGTCATTGATTATTAGTTATCACAATAGCGAGTATTTTCCCTTACTATGAGATTTTTCAACAAAAAGTTGCAATTTACAGCTATAAGCAATCATTTAACAAGGTGGGAAAATCAACAAATCTTATCGGATTGTGGCAATAACTAGGGAGAATTATCAACAACCGAGGTAATTCTCCATAAAAATCGAGCTGCAACTTATCAAACGCTAGAAGCCTTATTCTGTGGTGGTTTCAATTACCTAGTTGCGGAGTCATCGGCAATTGAAACTACTTTAATATAATTAACGGTTCCGCTAATCATCCAAGGCTTCTCGTTTTAACCATTGTCCCCAAAACCAAAATGGTAATATTCCACCTAACCCCATTAGCAAGAAAACATACAAAAGCATAGTCAGTCGTCTCGATAAAGGAAGTGATCGCCCAAATACAGTAGTGGTATAAGACTTAGGTTCAGATATAACTACCGAACCATCAGGATAATTGACAACTACCTGAATACTATGTTTCCTCGCTCGTTCAGCTTTGGGATCTGTGTAGGTAATTTCATATTCACCTAACAATGCATTGAGAAATATTTGGAGACTAGAGGCGATTACCTGCGCCTCACCAGAAAACATAGCAATTCCCCCTGTTAAATGAGCAATTTCTGCTAACCGATCTCGATCTACAAATTCTTCCAGCGGAACTTTACCTTCTCCATAACCCAAGTCTTGACGAGTAGCAGGTCTTCCTAGTTTATATTTTTGTCCCAATTGTTCTGGCGTTAAACCATATCCCAAAGTATGCACGATAATCTGGTCATTACGCCTTAGCAAAAGTTTAAGGGTTTGAAAGTCTTGTTCTTCATTAGGTTTATTATGATAACCGTCAGATAGAAGAATAATAGATAATCTTGGTTGAGGTTTATTAGACTCCTCTGGAACATAGAAACGGGGATCATCAGTATTGGCTAAAAAACGAATTGCTTGATTTAGAGGTTCATAGAGATTTGTTGAAGCACAGGGTGTTAACTTAGCTAAATAATCCAAATAATTTTGCAACTTAAAATCTCTTGCCGAAAAAAACTTATCTAAAGTATTATTGTTAACTGTATATCCCTCACAACCAGGTCCCGCTTCCCCAAAAGGAACAATAGCAACCTGAGTTTTTGCCCCTCGTTCTCCCAAAACTTCTATAAATTTGCTAGTTGCTTTAATTGCCCCCTCAATTTTCGTTGTTCCTCGGCTATCCTCAGCTTGCATTGAACCACTGAAATCTAACAAAACAATAATCCAAGCCCGAGGAGGTACAGTTTCTTCTGGGGATTTCCAATCTTTAGGTCTAAAATTAACCTCTTGTTCATCTACTAAAAGACGAAAATCTGTATCAAATAGACCTGTGATGGGTCTATATTCTTCTCCTTTAACCTGAATCCGAATTGTCACTCTGTCTTCATTAATCAGAGGTTTTCCTACAATTTCCGCTTGTTTTACCTGGCTTAAACTGGGATAATTAATGAAGCCTACTAAGAAAAGCGCTAAGCTAAGCTTGCGGGTCAAGGAAGCGATTGTAATAGACAAACCGGTAGATTTTTGGCTCATCAAATTCATCCTTTTTCGATGTATGAAATGCTACAACAAAATTATGTTTTAACAGAATTTTTTTACGAGAATTTAATAAATAACCATTGACTTTAATCTTTCGATAAAATTTAGAATTAGGTATTAGCAAAGTTTTGCGATGCTCTAACATTAAAGTAGCCAATTGAGGAGGTAATTCAGGGATATAAATTTGATCATCTTCCCCTGAACCAATAGTAATTTTACCTGTAGGGGGAAGTTGAATAGACAGTCCTTCTTCAATCTTATCTTCTTCGCTATTACTTACAAACTTTAGTAATTTTTGATCGATACGAGGATAATTATCATCTTCATCAGTTATGGGAAGATCATCATCAACAAAATAATTTCCTTTGTCTTCATATTCAAATCCTGCACCTGCTCTTAAAGCAGCCATATAACTCGGTGAATTCGTAATACTAAATGCTAATCCTAATAAAAGCCCTAGTAGTGAAAATCCTAAAGGATCTTCTAGGGCTCTAAATCCCTTAGAAACTCCACCATCTGAGATTAACTGTACTAGAATTCGAATTAACTCAAACAAAAAGGCAGCAATTAAACTCGCTCCACTAGCAGCGGATATACTGGTTTTAAAGCGTCTTTGGAAACGTTTTGGATCTCCTGCTTCCATACTATGCCACCACCAAGTTAATCCTTCTGCTAAACCTACTGAACTACCAATTAAAAGCCAGCCTAGCATTCTAACAATGGCGGCAGGAACAGGTATTTCGGGTAAAAAGAGAACTTGTGAAATACTCCCTGCTATTAACCCTGCAATGAGTC
Organism: Xenococcus sp. MO_188.B8; assembly: GCA_030065615.1. Taxonomy (GTDB): domain Bacteria; phylum Cyanobacteriota; class Cyanobacteriia; order Cyanobacteriales; family Xenococcaceae; genus Xenococcus. The sequence goes on from JASJDR010000142.1 coordinate 8,793, forward strand.
CCAATCCAGTCGCAATAATTATCGGAATGCGAATAATTCTAAAACTTAATTTAGGTCTAGTAGGGGTACTAATAAATATTTCATTAATTACCATTCCAATAGCAAGGGAGATAGCGATACAAGGAAATAAAATAATTTCTGGAGCTTGATTAAATAAGCCAATATCAGCTATAAAAAACTGACCTATATTCCAGCCAATTAAGGCTGAGGTAATGCCTGCTAATAGGTATAGGTAGATTCGCATTAATTTACTCTCCTGTAACTGGACTTGACTCAGGTGTTTGAACAGGATTAGAACTTGAGTTGAATTTTGCGGAGAGTGTTTGTTTTAACAAATCAATTGTTTTGCCTTGAGTTGAAATAATACCATCTGCCCCTAAATTATTATTTTCTTGATACTTATAGATAGCATTAATCCATTCATTTCGATATTTTTCATATTGAGGGTCATCTCTATTTGAAAGAGCATTATAATTAAGTTTTTCATCACCTAAATTTTGCTCTAAAGCAATAATAATTTTTTCTTCAGTAAGATTAGGAAAAGATTCTTGAATATCAGTTTTTATGTTTTCAATTGCTTTTAAAGAATCAGTTTCAAATTTATTAATAGCTTTCTGTTGTTTCTCTCCAGGAATATTAAGTTTTGTAATAGTTTGATTATTTCTCTTAGTGTTATTACCAGTTGTATTAGAATTATTTAAATCATTAGAATTAGATTTTTGGCTATCTAGGCTTTCAATAGAATCCGAGCCAGATGGAGAAGAACTTGATTTACCTAGAAAATAAACACCTGTCCCCCCTAAAATTACTCCCAAAGCAAAAAACAATATAACAAGATAAAATACATTTTGTTTAGACACAATATCTCTCTTCTTTTTACTTTTTTTATAAATATGAATTGTACGATTCCAAAGTTTTTGCGGTGATTTTTGACTCGAAAAAGCTCTTCGAGAAAGCTTTTTCGAAGGTATATTAGTAGGATATCCTAAATAAATAGAGAATTTATAATAGAAAGTTGCTAACTCCTTATCTGATAGTATTGCCTGAACATAATCACCAATTTTTTCGAATAAATTAGCGAAAGGGGAATAATAAGATTTCAAATGTTGAAGAATTTCTGTTAATTTAGAATCAATTTGATGCGATTCTCTGAACAATTTTAACAAAGGGAGAAGTTGAGACTGAAATTGTAAAGAAGTAATAATCGGTTGATTCAGATTTCGCTTATTCAAATTATCATCAAACTTTAACCATTCTAAATATTGTGATAAAGTTTCAGGAATAGCCAAAGTTCGTAAAGTTAATAATCGCACCATTTGAGAACTATATATATTTTGTCTAAGAGCGTTGATTGCCCCTTGACTGTTAAATAATTCTTCCCAGTAATCTTGGTTGATATCTGTATTGGCTAGAGCTTCTACAAATGTTTCAAGTGATTCTGGTCTAACGGATGAACTACTTATTAAACTTTTAAGGGCTGATGTGAGTGCTTGCTCATCTACAACCATAGGTGTTCTTACCTTAGGCGGATTAGCAATAGCTTTCTTTAAAAGTTGATAGGCGCGATCGCTTGCTGCCTGAATTACTAAAAATTTCCAAGGTTGCTCCAATGCCTCAACATTAAACGCCCAGGAAATTGCTTGACCATTAGCTTTTTGAGTTGCCAGTGCATTAATATCAGATAGTTTAGTAACTAGTGCATTAATATGCTCAAAAACATCCTGTTTACTAGCGCGAATCAGAATAGGTACAGAACTATTTACAAGTTCTCTTGGTATATTTCCTCTTACTTGAACGTCATAAAATGAATGAGCCTGACTAAAACTTTTTGTTTTAGCAGGGTTAAAAACCGGTAATTGCTCTCGATCTTTTATCCATGCCAGTATGGTTGGAAGTTTATCACCTCCTTGACACAAAAAAAAACGATAAAAAGAAGCACTTCGTCCCATTTCATCCCGTCCTTTGTTCACCACCGCCACAACTGACCAATTTCCTTCCTCACCTCCTAAAACTACACGACCAATAATGGCTGGTTGATCACTAGAAGCTCCCTCAGAAATAGCAAATTCTTTATTGGCAATAGACCGCTCGACACAATGAGGAATCGAGTCACAGGTTACATTCATATACTGACCCGTAAATCCCAAAGAAACCCAACTTTCATCTGAGTTATTCTTGTATCGAATTCCTGTACTAAATTCGTGAATTTCAACTACTAAAGTCATGGGTTTAGTCCTTTTCTAATCCTTGGTTAATTTCTTCTAACACTTCAGGTGAGTTTTGAGTGTTTTCCTTGTTTTTCTTTAACCAGTTAAGCATTAGCATCAATCCTCTTACCTTCACTGAGCCAATATAAAGGTGCAATCATATTGTAAGGTTTCCAGAGTTCTGCCTCTCTTAAGACAGCATGACTACTATCTTTTCCCAGCTTATCTTTGCGATTTGGTCTAGGATCGTGGCGTTTGAGTACCCCAAAGGTTGAAATAGCATAGAATTGTAAATTTTGACGAAGAATTTTTGACTGTAGGGTATTTTTTGTTTTCGGTAAATGAAGGTCAAAAATATCTATTTCTGGGTCTAAACGACCTGACCAAAGTTCCCCCCGTTCACATTTACTCATTGCTACTGCTATACGGAAATCATTTAGTCTTCCTTTTTTATCTAGCTTTTTTGTAAATTCTTTCAATGCCTGACTGTAAAACTTATCGGCTTCCTTTGTCCAATCTGCTAATAGCATTAAACACCCTTGAACATTTTTTAGACATTCTTCTAAAAATTCATCATGTAAGGAATTACTTCTTCCAGAAGCTAATTCCTCAAAGATTTCTCCCGGATAATCTCTCACCATTAAATCAATATCATCCGGCTTTTTTAACAAGTGCTTAATAGTTATACGAAATTGATATAAAGGAGCTCCATCAATTCCTCCTTTGATATCAGTTGGCTCTAAAGATGCTCCTTGACAGATAATATTTTCAGCCTTTTCTTTGAGTTTTTCCGCATCACCAAAGGCTGTAATTTCAAAACGACTTGAACGTTTATCTTGTCTTTGTTTATCGGGCCAATAGGCGAGTCCAGCTAAATAAGTTGTTTTGCCAGAACTGCGTGGACCAATAATACAAATTTTTCCCATCTTATCTTTCCTCTTTTTAATTCAAATATGCTCCTAAATATATCCAAGGTAATTCTAATAATTTACGGTTGTAGATAGTGGTTATAAAACAACTAACTGACAGATTATAATTATTTCGCGTTAATTGTTGAATATCTTTTTGGATCGGTTTAAAATATTTTCTTAAAACATAGTTATAACGTTCATCCCAAGTTAAGGTAGAACCAGAAGGTTTATATTGTAATCTTTCGGATTCTTCTTTAATATCACAAAATAAATCAGCTTTATTTAAACAAATAGCTAATCGTCTTGCATTAGAACATTCATCAATAAAGAAATTAATCCATCTTTTAAATCTATTGCGCCATTGCTGCTTAGTAATAAATTTTTTTCTATCAACATCAGGATTAACCATATCTCGATAAGGTTCTAATATGAGTAATATTCCTTGACTTTGACGAACTGTTTTTAAGAAGTTATTCCAATCATCTGTATTTTTGACTTGCCATGTTTTACGCCAGATTTCCCCTGGAGTATCTATCCAATCTATAGAAAGTGTTTTATCTCCACTAGGAAGTCGGACATGAACTTCTAATTCACGACTGTTAAATTCTCTAGTTTGCTCAATTTTTTTGCCATCTTTACCAAAATACAAATCAAATTTGAAAGATTCATATTCAGAAGCAGAAACTTGAACATAATCATTTTGAGGATTAGCTAATTCTATAGCTAAGCATGTTTTGCCAACACTGCGATCGCCAATGTACACAACTGCCACTAAAGTAACCTCCTTTAGTCGTCGATTAAGGTCATGATACTGACTATGGTAAATTTAGATGTGGTAAGGGTTATTTAAGGGTTATTTCTTATACCGTCCAGTATCACATACTAACTCCCTTTTACTACTGAAGTATTTTGAAAGCCTATAAGACCCAAGAACTCAGTATCTAAAAATCGCTGCTGGAAATCAAGGGAGTTAAAATCAACAAAAGTATTAATTCTAAAGCTTATGAGGAGATTGTTTTTATGTCCAAATTAACAGAAATTCTTGCTCCAGACGGCTCAAAAATTTATATTCAGTACGATGAAGAAGAGAGCGATGAACTCGAAGCAGTTGGATTTATTGATGATATTGCTGAAAGAACTGAGAAGTTCAAGGAAGCAACAACCAGCACCATAAAAGGCTATGCTGCGACAGTGCTTGGTGCAGTGAAAACTAGTTTGACTGGCGACCAGGCTCCCGACAAAATACAGCTAGAATTTGGTTTACAGGCTGGGGGGGAGACAGGAGTGCCCTTTGTCACAAAAGGTACAGCCCAAGCAAACGTTAAGGTAACGATTGAGTGGGACTTAGGTAAAAAAAATTCAATTTAAAGCTCTAGGCGTGTCAACTGATGAACAACTTCGATCTTGACCTCGACCAATTTTGGGAATCAATGGTAAAAATCCTTGATTCTAAAGGTATAACTGTTGGCTCTGGGTTTATTATCCATTCTGATGGTTACATCATTACCTGCCATCACGTCATCTATCGTTTGTCTTCATTGAAGGTAGAATATTGTGAACAGGAGTACCAAGCAAAATGGTGCGAAGAATACTCAGATCCAGAGGTTGATATTGCCATCCTAAAAATAGAAGTTAAAGATGCCAAACCCATACCGATTACAGTTCCTAAAGAGCGGGCAGTATCAGTTATGGTTTATGGTTTTCCTTACGCTCAGGGGAAAAAAGGCTTTTCAAAAGGTTTTGATGTCTATGGTACTCTTAGCCAGAGCCCACCAATTCAGACTAGGGCTACCTACAAGAATATAGCTGAAGTAGAGCAACTAAAACCATGGAACAAAAAACCAAAAGAAGATTCAACCTTTTGGGCTTATAGAATCGATCAAAAAGTAGACTCTGGAATTAGCGGTGGACCAGTTATAGATAGAAATTCTGGTTATGCGATTGGGTTAATTCAGTGTAGATCTACTGGTAGTCAAGAAAGCTATGTTATTAGCTGGAAAAACATTACTGAATCTTTAACTCTTTTGGGAATAGATCTTGAGCAAGCTACAAATGCTTTTAAATTTGAAGTCTCTCATTCATCTCTTGGAGGGAAATTAGTTACATTTCAAGGATATTTTCAGGTTCAAGGTGTTGAGAACAATAGAGTTAATAGCTTTGAAATCAAAAGATATATAGAAGAAAATCTCAAGATCGAGGTGATTAACTTTATTAATTCATCGCCTCTGTTTAAACAGAAAGAGCAGGAAGATGAATGGGAAAGAGAACAACGACTCGAAGACATTAAACAGCAGAAATATTTGATAAGTATATTGAAAAGGAGAGCAAAAATATTGCAGGAAACTATTATCAATATACTTCCTATCAATCCAGTACAAGCTGACAGTTATCGAAGTCAGTTAGAAAAGTGTGAAGCTGATATCCAAGAAAAAGAAAATAAACTCAGACAGCTTCGGGAAAAAGATAATAATGCTGACTTATTTCTGTTATTAAATGATAGTCAAAACTTGTCCCAAATAGAGCGTTTCAGTGATGACTGGGTGAAAAAAGCTGTATCATCTCAATTTGGCTTAGAAATTAGCATCAGTAACTTATCAATAAAACCTACTGATGGAGATTATAGTTAACTTAATGATTTTCACACATGTTTTTTAATAGTTAAGGAGATTAACTTAAGATGAAAATTTACGATAAAGATTTGTTTGGAAGCAGAAAGAAACGAGAAAGGGAGATAAGAGATCTTGAAAAAGATTTTGAATCTGAGGAAGACTTGATACGTCGCTTAAAAAAGACAAAAAGAAGTTTGGAAAGAGCTATTGTCAATCATACTATAACAAATCCAGTAGCAGCAGATGAATATAAAGAACAGTTAAAAGAACGTGAATCAGAGATACAAGAAAAGCAAAATAATCTTCAAAATCTAGAAAATAAGCTTAAAGAGAAAAAAGAACTTTTAAATTCATTAAATAATCAAAAAACACAAGAACCCGTCCAAGAGAAATTATCAGAAGAGGACAAGAAAAAATTACAAGAAGAGGACAAGAAAAAATTACAAGAAGAGGAAAAAAATAGACAAGAAGAGGAAAAAAATAGAGAAAAGCAGAAACAAGAATATGAATTTGTGTTTACTAGATTTAATGAGTTCTGTGAAGAAATTCAAGAATTTAATAAGGGTCAAGATGTTCAAGATGAAATTGAGATACCTGATACTCCTGAGACTATTCAAACAAAGCTTTTATTTAAAGACAGCGATCCAATAGCAAATAGCGTTAAAACTACGCTTCTATATGTAGCTAGCTTTTTTCCTAAGCTAAGTCTTCGTGATTTTGAGCAAATTGTGCTATTTCTCTTAGAGAAGAGAACGGTAACTGTAAAAGTTACATCAAAAACAACAAACGAGAAAGGAGAAACACAATTAGTTGAAACTGCAGAAGAAAAGCAGTTAACTAAAATTTGGAAGGACAGCCTTGGTCGGCGAGATCAGTTTTTAGGAGAGTGTTATCTCAGAGCAGTTCGTTCAGAAGATTCTTTTAAAACTATTGATTTCTCTTTTCTTTCTTTAAGAAAAGATGTAAAAAGATGCTTTGAAGAGGAGTTGGCACTCTATTTGGAAGAACAATTTAAACGGATTCGATTTTTATTATTCGATTCTTCTTCGAGAGTAACAATAAATGTGATAGATTTATCGGTTGAAATGGCTATTTCTAATCCCGATCTCTATGGTAAATACTGGCTATGTAGCATAATTGAGTATTTGCACATTTTAGAATTAGCGAACACTTTAGCTAAAGAGAAAGGATCTGAGTTAACTTCGGAGCAATGGCTTCAGATTCTCATGCTCGAACTAACGGAAGAACAAAGGAATGAATTAAATTTATTCGAGAGATTTTTGAATCCAATTGGTCAAAAACAGAGAAAACAATTTGTATTCCTACGTTTATCATCTTTAATCTCTAAGATGTTAGAATATTCTCATCTCCAAGATGAAGTTGAAAGTTTTTTGGATTGGGCGATACAAAATAAATATCAAGATGCTGTTCTAGAGATTGTTAAACCCTTACGATCCGCACATAATTTTAATCAGCTTTATTGGCTGAAGCAATTATTAGATCGGGGAAATGCAGAAATTCGCTACAAAACTTATCTATTTTTATCGACTCGATTAGATCAAAGCTATTCCCAAATTTATAATTTGCTACAAAGTATAAAAGCTTGGTTACCTGAACCAAATCTTCCTTTAAATCGCTATTCTCCATCTAATGAATATGCCTTACGGTTAATATTTGAGTATTCTGTAGGAAAAATGTCAGAATTCAAGACAGAAGACTATGGTGACTTGTCTAAATATCCATTGTTTAGACAACTACAAAACAATTCAGTCGATGAAAGATTACAGCTTTTAGTTGACTGGATTTTTCACCCAGGTCTTAAATATCTGATAGATCAAGATATTAGCCCCATACAAGCCATTGGATCGTTGCTCTCAGATTGGTTTACTATTCTGTGGGGTTTAGGAAAACAAGAACCAGACTCAGAAAATATTGAGATAATTGATAATTTAATTGGTAAAGTCATTGCTAAGACTGACCGAAATCAGCAAAGAGAGCTCATTCAATTTTGGAATGATTTCACAGATTATTTATTGTACGACGCTGAATCTTATAGAGAAGACAACGAAGAAACCTTGAGCAAGCTATTAGTTAAGAAACGCAATGCTATTAGACAAGTTAAAAAACGGTTTAAAGAATCACAGAAAAAATAAACATTATAGATAATAAAGGAGATTCTGAAAATGAATCAAAAACGTTCTCTAGACAAAGTTATCAAAAAGGTTGATAAACAATTTAAAACTAATTCTTCAGCAGAAGAAATAATTATCATTGACAAAAGTAAAAAGCAGATTATATCAAAGCCATCATTATTGAGTGGCTTATTCGGAGGAGATAACTTAGTCTATTATCGAGTAGCTAGCAATCAGAGTGCTTCAAACTTTGCTATCTGCAAAGGGCTTGTTCACACAGTTTCCGATTTTGCCACTGGTAATGAACTTGACATCTTTATAGACTATCGTGCGCGTTGTAGTCCTGAGAAAGCAGCTAAGGTGGCTTTAGCTCTATTGAGTGACGACTCTCCAGTTGAGGAATTAGACAGAAAGATATTAGCTTGGGTTGATGAAATTGTCAGTTATAGGGCAGCTCAATTTATTGATAATTATTTAACTGAGAGTAAGAGGCTAGAGGAAAAATTACAAAATAAAGCCAAAAATGAAGTTGGACTAAGCCTTGAAGTTAAAATTTCTGCCCAAGATGAAACAGCGTTGCATGAAATTTCTTTACAAGGAATTATTAATAGAGGTGAACTTAAGCCATTTTCTCCACCTCCTATTGATTTTGATATTAAAGTTTCTGACTATGATGATGATTTGAAATTACACCTAAATATTGTTTTAGAAGTCGATGAAGATAGAAAGCGAGCAGCAGCAGAAAATTATGGTCGCGAATCTTTGTTAATCACCTTAGTAAAAGAAGAAGTTAGAAAATATTTACTTAATTATGTAACTTTACATAAATTGTTCTACGAACTCCAAAGTTCAGTTTCTGAAGAGGTTAGAAAAAGGTTAAATCAAAGTCTTGTTTCTAAAGGTCGTAAAGTTGGTTATTTATCTCTATCTACTGAATCACAGTCTACTATAAGGGAACGTTTGGCTTTAAATGAATTTTGGGAAATCAAAGATTACTTAGTTCAATGTAGTATTAAAGGATATGATAAACCCATTAATGTTAAAAATACTTTACAATTGCAACTGAAAAATATTGGTAAGTATTGTAGTGCAGTAGCAGCTAGACAAATTCATCTTGACAAAGAAGGGAAACCTGATTTAGATAACTGGGCGAAGAATAAACTGGATACAATAGTGAAGCCTTTACTTCTGGAAAAAGAGTATGTGGATATTTTGCTTGATTTTGAACCTCTAGTCCAAGATACAAATGACACATCAAATTCTATTAGTTATTCAACAACAGTGCGAAAGCAGATGGAAGATGCCGCTATATCTATTGGATATTCAGTTTGGCATATTGTCTCCGTACCAGATTTAGAAGCACTCAAGTTCAAAGATAAATGTACTCTCGATACTGGAGAAAGAGATTATTCAACTAGGGATGCAAATGTAAATGTTAAATTAAGAGTTATTGCGGATGTCAAAATAGATAATCTTAGAAGAGTTAACCATCTGCTCAATCCTGAGAATCCACTTAAGGGGCAAATGGAAGAAGCTATTCATGAAGCTGCCAGTCGCTACTTAAATGGCATTGAACCAGAACGTTTTTATATGCGGTTTTCTTCTTATGATGAAGGGTTAGATGAAACTCAATCAGTTGAGCAAGACTTGATTAAAGTAATTACTCAAGAATTAAAGGATAGCTTCCATGCTACTGTGACTACTGTTATTCCTAAAATGGGTAACACAGCTATTATTAGTTTGTTTTCAGATTTGCGGGGGCAAACTGGAGCTTTCAAAATTGAAGTTGATTCTCTTGGAGGAGGTGAAACAGTTAAGTATCAAGGTAACTTCCATGTTTTATCTGTAGAGAAAAATAGTTGGTATAAATTTCAATCTAAATTCCAGTCTCGATTAGAACCTCGAAATCTATTATTGGAGAATATCCCAAAACTCCACGAAGATAGCTCAAGGATTATTCGTAATGAAGATAGTCAAGAAGAGTTTGGCGAAATAAACGATCAGATTAGATTTATACAAAAAGAAGCATCCGGTATTAATGATCTAAAAGAAGCTATAGAAATTTATCTCAAAGCTAAACTAGATACTTTGTCTAATGATGAATTGCAATATTTCAGTTTTGATAAGAGAGACTTAATTGAGAAGGTTTTTAATCAGTGGGTTAACGACTCTAAAAATCTAGGCAGTATTCTTAATCAATTTGGATTGATACTTGAAATATTTAGTGTTTCTCGTACTCTTACAGAGCTAGAAAGTCTCCGTTCTGATACTCGAAAAGAGTTAAGGAAAAAAGAAATCGCTAGTTCTTCGTTACATATCGAAGCAAGAGACAAGTATATAGGTCGATTACAGCAAGAACGAGATAAGCTCTATGATAAGCGATTTAAACTAATTGACCAAGAAGATAATAAAGAAGAACTTGAAGAATTAAACAAAAAAATTAAATTTATAGAGAAAGAGATTTTGACTCCATCTCTAGAAGATGCTGACAGTAAACTAAAGCAAACAGAGTCTGAAAAACCACAGACTAAGGGTTTCCATGATATAGCTCAACAAATGAATTTACCAGTGAGTGAACCTAATCCTGTTCTGAATCCTAGTAATAATAATGATGATGAATAGGTTACTGTGAGAAACAAGGATTTAAACAATGGAAGTCATTGAGATAACTTTCTGTGTAGAGGGTAGAATAAGTGTCCAAAAAGAAAAGGTCGCCCTTGATATGAAGTTGAGTGACTTTCGTGAAGCTGCGCAGACACTATTAAGTTTACCCGATAATTTACCTTGCCGATTAATTCTGGAGAGAAATCAAGAAGAATTAAGTCATAATGCAACATTTAGAGATGCAGGTATTCAGCAAGGGGACAAACTAATACTTATTCCACCATCTAGATTCAACTCAATATATCCTGAATCACTAGTTAGATATACACTTCAACTAAGCATAACTAGTAATGGGAATAAACCGAAAAACTATGAATATGCCATTGAATTAGAAGAGTTTTATGAAGATAAACCAGAACGCTTTTTTAGTGATGCTAATGGAAAAGAATATCAAAAATTTAAAACTGCTCTTCAAAAAATTGAATTAAGGGAATTTAGTCAATCTGAAATAGATACTATTTTACAAGAATGGTGTGATGATATTTCTCTTGGATACCGTGATACTACTATAGAATTTTAACAGTTTAGATTATTTTATTCATTTTTTATAACATTTAGTAGACCTTAACTGATAAATCGCGAACAAGAATAATTCTTACAAGACTTTGAGACCATATCAAGCAAATTAATTGGTTGAGAAGCAAAATTTTTCTGCGGAATGTCGGTTTAAAGCAAGAACTTAAAAACATTTAATAAATAGGATGATAAATGTAATGTTAAAAGTAACTAAAGAGGATATTTGTAATTGGCTTACTGTACCTCATGATTGAGAATTGCTAAATCATCATAAAATAGATTATGGATAATTTTGAACTAAACAGAATCTCTCAAGAGATTACTCATTACCAGAATCTTATAGAAGGTTTAGATAACTTGATTCGACAACTAGACGAATCTATCCTACTACACACTACAGATATTGAGAAAACAGAGAAAGAAAAAAACACTCTTGAAAAAAGAAAATTAGAGCGTAGAGAATATGAAGAAAAACTCAAAGAATCTAAAAAAAAATACCAAGAATTTTGTAAATCTTCTAACAGTAATTCGCAACATAATTCAATCTCCGTCCCATCATTCTATCTAATTCGTCCGAGAATAAAAGCTATTTGCCAACAAGAGATCAACAAAAATGGTGGATTTCTTCGGATAAAAGCATCTTATAGAATGGGAAAAACCTCCTTAATAAAACAAATTTTATCTCAAGCCAAAAGTAATAATTATTTTACAGTATATTCCCCTTTGCGTATCGTACACAAAAAGCAGGCTGTTTTAGAAAAACTAGATGAGTTCTTGATATGGTTTTGCAATCGAGTTATTAAAGAGTTAAACAAGCAGGATGTTAACGTTAATTTACTCAGCATTGAAAAAGATAGTCCATTTGATGCTAAATATTATTGTGCAGATTTGTTTCAGCAAAATGTCTTATCAGAAATAAATAATCCATTAATTATATGTTTAGATGATATCGATCAATTGTATAAAACTGAAATTGCTGATGACTTTTTTGAGTTACTGCGTCAATTTCATGAAGAGTCAAAAATTTATGATATTTGGGGAAAAGTTCGTTTAGTCATTGCTTATTCTACTTCCCAAGTAATTTACCAAAATAAACAAGCAATTTTTACCTCGCCCTTGAATGTAGGTAAGCAAATTCAATTAATAGATTTCGATTCACAAGAAATATTACAACTTGCTCAACTTTATAGAGTAGATATTGATGATAATCAACTGGAATATTTACAGCAAAAAATTGGGGGATCTCCATATCTAGTTCAAACTGTTTTTGAACAAAGTTGTCTTCACAAAATTACTCTTGAAGAGTTTATCAATAGATTATTTAATAACCCAGAAATATATGATAATCTTCTTTTACAAAGTTTAGTCGCATTAGAACAAAATGCGGATTTAAAAGAAGCAATGAAAATTGTAGTTGATTCACCTAATACAGTTTCGTTAGATTTGGAACGAACATTTGAACTAGAAAGTATGGGACTAATCAAGCGGGTAAATAATCAAGTAATAATACGCTCTGAATTATATCGCCAGTATTTTCAAAAACATCTCTAACAGTAACAAATGACCACAGCACCAAATTTCCCCTATGAGTATAGAGTTGGTGGAAGTTTACCAAATGACTCTCTTACTTATGTACGGCGACAAGCTGATGATGAACTTTTTAATAATTTATTAGCAGGAGAATTTTGCTATGTTCTAAATGCTAGGCAAACCGGTAAAACTAGCCTAATAGTACAAACAAAATCTCATCTAGAAGCGGAAGGTATTAAATGTGTTTACATTTATCTTCCTAAATGTGGAAGTAAGTGTGTTACCCCAGATCAGTGGTATTTAGCTATTGCCGATGAACTTGTTAAAAAGTTAAATCTTGCTAATGAAATTAAAGTGGTTGAATGGTGGCCTAAACATCAGATTATCCCTTCTTATGGAGAAATATTAATTGAGTTTATTGAAACAATTATTCTTAAAAAAATATCTTCAAATATCGTTGTTTTTATTGATGAAATTGATAGCATTCTGCGTTTAAAAATTCGGAGAGATGATTTTTTTACTGTTATCCGAAAGTGCTGTGAAAAATACAATCGCATCACGTTTGCTTTATTTGGAGTAGCTACGCCTGATGAGTTAATTCAGAACGAACAAAATAGTCCTTTTAAGATAGGTAAAGCGATTGAACTAGGAGGTTTTACAACAATTGAAGCTACATCTTTAGAAAAAGGATTACAAGGAAAAGTTACCCAAACAAAAGTTGCTATCAGAGAAGTTTTGAGGTGGACAAATGGACAACCTTTTCTGACCAGCAAAATCTGTCAACTCATTCAAGAGTTACCATCTGCTATCTCTGAAGGTCAAGAAATACAAGAAATATCTAAAATTATACAATCAGAGATCATTGAAAAATGGAAATGGCAAGAAAACAATAATCCTGATGAACACTTGACAACGATACGTGACCAAATTGTAGTGCGGGCACGGGGTAGTAGTCGTTTGCTAAAGCTTTATAAAGAAATTCTCCAAAAGACTGAAATAGATGTTGATAACAGCAAGGAACAGTTAGAGTTACGCATTTCAGGATTAGTTATTAGTAAACAAGGTAAATTAAAGGTTAATAATAAAATATATCAAACTATTTTTGATATAGATTGGGTAGAACAAGAGATAAACTATTTACGTCCATATTCTCTATATTTTGAGCGGTGGTCAGCATCTAATTCTCATGATTTATCTTACCTTTTACGGGGAAAGGAGCTAAAAGATAGTTTAGTATGGATATTCAGCAAAAACCGTATCGAGGCATTAAGTAATGAAGAACGTAATTTTATTAAAGACAGCATAAAACTGGATTCTAAAGAAGAAACTCAAAGGGCTGAAAAAGAGAGAGAAGCAAAGCAAAAAATACAAGAGTTGAACACAACTATTAAGGAAGAGGAAGAAATAAGGCAAAAAATACAGGCTCAATTGAACACAACTATTAAGGAAGAGAAAGAAGCAAAGCAAAAAATACAAGAGTTGAACACAACTATTAAGGAAGAGAAAGAAGCAAAGCAAAAAATAGAGGCTCAATTGAACAAAAAGTTTGATGAGGCACAGAGACAAAAAAGAATATGGAGGGTGTAATCGTTCACATCCCCCCCCAAAAGCGATCGCTAGCAAGCAGACTAATCTCTCCAGGGTTCAGAGATTTTCCAGCAGGAGAATTGCTGAATTTTCTGATTGTGTTGAGCATCTGGTATGCTCTTAATCATGGCTG
>JASJDR010000143.1 GCA_030065615.1 Xenococcus sp. MO_188.B8
ATTATAGTCATTCCAATTAATTTCCATGCGATTCTTATCGGGTTGATTTATCGGCTGAGAATCATAATTTGTAGGGGCGAAAGGCCTTTCGCCCCTACCCATTGAATACATAAGGTTTCTATTTGGAATTACTATACCTAATATTTCAACCCTAATAAAACTAAAATCTACAGTATGTAACTGGAATTTACTATCTGTAGATAAGTAGGGTAATCAATCAATATATTGGGATATTCAAGAAATTATGAAACTATTAATCTCAATTATCAAATTCAGTAAACAAAAATAGTATCTGTCGATTGTCATGAATAATTATTATTTAAAGCTGCGCTCGCATAGCGCCTACCGAAGGTCTCACACAGTGCCAGTCTTCGGCTGACCAGGCGAAGCCTGTCACTAAGTAGTCTCACTCTCCCCACACGGCGTACACGATCTGTGTCAAAGAAAGCGCGGATCTCTTCGAGCTCACATTTATTTAGTTTTTTTAGTGAGATAGAAATAATAAAAAATATTTGGGAAAACTAAAAACGTAGCAGTTAAAATCTAATATGTAAATAGGAAAGATGTAAAAATAAACATTGTTTCCAAAATTAGCCTATAGTTATCGATATATAAGGATTTATTAATGAACTTTTTAAAACAGACCTTCGCGAGCATCATTGGGACAATTGCAGGATTGCTATTATTGGCAACAATGGGAGTAAGTGGCTTGGTCTTGCTTTTGTTTGCCGCAACTAGTCCTAGTGAAGAACCTCAAGTCAAAGATAAATCTATTTTAGTATTTGATTTAGCTACTCAAATAAGAGATTCAAGCCCTCAAACCAATCTTCAACAGGTATTTTACGGCGAAGTAGAATCTACGCTTAAGTTACGGGAAGTTTTGGATTCTCTAGAAAAGGCTGCTAATGACGATCGCATTGTGGGCTTATTACTCGACGGCAGAAAAGATAATGCGGGTAGTGGTTATGCAGTAATGGCAGAAGTACGAGATGCGATCGCTAATTTCCAAGCTCAAGGCAAGAAAATTATTGCCTACGATGTCGCTTGGAGTGAACGGGAATATTATTTAGCCTCGGTAGCAGATGAAGTTCTCCTCAATCCGATGGGAGTCATGGAGTTCAATGGCATGAGTTCGGAACAGATGTTTCTCAAGGGTGCTTTCGAGAAGTATGGCATAGGGATACAAGTAGTGCGCGTTGGTGATTATAAAGCTGCGGTAGAACCTTTTCTCAGACAAGATCTAAGTGCTGAGAATCGCCAGCAAACCCAAGCTTTACTTACTGATTTATGGAATAAGTTTCTCTCAACGGTGGGGAAAAGTCGGGAATTATCGCCTCAATATTTACAACAACTTGCAGATCAAAAAGGCTTTATCGAACCAGAAGAAGCAAAAGAACTTAAATTAGTTGATGAAGTGGCCTATTTCGACAATTTAACCGCAAAATTAAGGGAATTAACTGGAGAATCATCAGCTAACACTGAATCCTTTAGACAAATTAAGTTTGCAGATTATCTTAGCGATCGCCAGCCTACTGTGTCTAATCTTAATACTGCCGAAAATACCATTGCGGTGGTCTATGCTGAAGGCTCGATTGTCGGCGGAAAAGGAAATATTGAACAAATTGGTAGCGATCGCTTTTCTCAGGAATTTCGTAAACTACGGGAAGATGACAATGTGAAAGCTATTGTCCTGCGAGTCAATAGTCCTGGAGGCAGTGCGACAGCATCAGAAGTTATCTTGCGAGAGATTTTGCTTACCAAAAAAGAAAAGCCAGTCATCGTTTCGATGGGTAATGTCGCTGCTTCTGGAGGCTATTGGATTTCGGCGGGTGCCGATCAGATTTTTGCCGAAGAAAATACTATTACTGGCTCGATCGGCGTCTTTGGTTTATTACCTAATATTCAAAAAATAGGCAATAATCATGGTATTACTTGGGATGTGGTACAAACAGGCAGGTTTGCGGACATAGACTCTAGCGTTCGTCCTAAAACTGATGCTGAGTTAGCTATTTATCAAAAATCTGTATCTCAAGTTTACAATCTATTTCTACAAAAAGTTGCCGAATATCGTGAGTTACCTCAAGAAAAAGTTCGGCAAATCGCCCAAGGGAGAGTATGGTCAGGAAAAGAAGCGCAAAAAATTGGTCTAATTGATCAAATTGGAGGCTTAGAAGATGCGATCGCTTTTGCTGCAGAGAGAGCTGGCTTAGGAAAAAATTGGCAAATTGCCGAATTTCCCCAAAATAAAGCCTGGGAAACTCAAATCCTTGAGCGTTTATTTAAAGTAGAAGCTTTACAAAAATCCTTAAAAGTGGATCAAAACGCTGATCCCTTAACTTCAGAGTTACGCAAGATACGCCAAGAATTAGCTGTCCTGCAATCTTTTGACGATCCTCGTGGTATTTATGCTCGCCTACCTTTTGAATTTAATATTGATTAAGTTATCGTTATTACTGATAACTGATATTTACCGCATAGTGATAAATTCTTCGGCTGAACTAAGATGAATCCCAACTGTTGCGTCAAAATCAGCTTTTGTTGCGCTTATTTTATCTGCGATCGCGGAATATATCTAGCAATTTTAATATAAATTAAGTATTGAATAATCTTTTTAACCAAGTAATAAAAATATTGGCAATTTCAGAATTATTAGACAATGCTTTCGCGGTTATTGCTTGTCCCATTGGCATTCCTGGTGTTTTCTGCCATGCTAACCAAGTATGGATAAAAGCCTTTTGAGAATGGGTTAAAGAGTAAGCATTAATATTTTCTATTTCGATCTGTTTTAAGATAGCTTCTGCTTTATCTTTTAGCTTATCTTCTAAAGGAATAAGATAACCCACAAAATCTTCTAACATTCCAGGTAGCTTATTATTAGGCATCAACCAAACACCAATTTTAGGTTTTTCTTCTTGTGTATCAATCCAACCATCTTCAGGGAGTATTTGAGGAATATTTTGATAACCAAATCTTTGTAATTTATTAGTTACAGCTTGCCATCTTGCTGCTACATTTTCATCTGCATCAACTACAATTCCGAGAGTCATTAAATTAGTTTGATTTAATTTATCAGGTATGACTTCTAATACAGCTTCTATTCCCTCCGCATCTTCTGGTTTAATTATATGAAATGTTTCTGGAACATCATATTTTTGGCATAAGGCAGAAATAACATGAAAGTCATTTTTCCCTTCAACTAATAATTCTTGAGGTAGTGATTTACGAGGTTTTTTCTTTCTCGGCATTAGCGTACTTCAATGCTTTGGCGTACCGCAATTTCTAAATCTTCTGCATTATATTCGACAGCGCGAAGCTTGCCATATTTACTATCTAAACGAAATAATTTACCAATTGATTGTTCTTTAACTTGTTCTAAAGCCTCTTGAAAAGCAGCAATACAATCCCAACTATGGGTAGTGGCAAATACTTGTACATTTAATTCTTTAGCTGTTTCTAAAATCAAACGCCACATATCTGTTTGAGCTTCGTAATGCAACCCTGTTTCGATTTCATCTACTAATAAAACTCCATTTTCTGCGATTACCAATGACATAGCTAATGTCAAAACACGATACATTCCTTCTCCCATGCTACTTAATGATACGGGACTATTTTTATTCTTGATTTTTAAGCGAATTATTTTAGGATATTGACTCGCAGGAAATGCAATACGTTCTACATCTGGTTCAATAATTCTCAAGGCGTCAATGATTTTGCATTCTTTTGGTGTTACTTGAATACTATCCCACCAAGTAGCAAGATAAAAAAAATCTTGCTTGTCACTAGACAAAAATATATTATTGTCAACTAGTCGTGCCCTAATATCATCATTTGTCATTATTTTAGTAGCAAAATTAAAGGAATAGTTGTTCTTTTCCCCATTGAAAATATTTGCGAATAAAAGTATTTCTTGATTCTCTTTATTTTTACCAAATCTTACATCAATCCTGTTTTCTAATTCTTGAGAAGATTGGACATAAAAAAAATCACTTTTTTGAGTTTCCTCTCTATAGAATAGGTCATTAAGCACAAAAAGGATAGATTCTAACGGATTTATAGATTTATTAAAAATATTTTTATCTCTAGCTTCAATAATTTGCATTAAAGCTTTTCTTCTATTGGGATTAACTAATAAATAAATTGCTTCTAGTAAGCTAGTTTTTCCACTATTATTATTCCCAACAAAAAGATTAACCCGCTCTAAACCATCAATAGAAAATTTTTCAAAGCAGCGATAGTTTTGAACAGTGAGATCGCGTAACATAGTTACCTCTGTTTTTAGATACGCTGAATACTTCTATATTAGAACTTACACATATACACCATAGCTAGGGTGGGCATTGCCCACCCTACGTTAAATTATCGCATGGTAACAAATTCTTCGGCTGAACTAGGATGAATTCCAACTGTCGCGTCAAAATCAGCTTTGGTTGCGCCCATTTTAACCGCGATCGCGATTCCTTGGATGATTTCGGCAGCACTATCGCCTACCATATGGACACCAACAACTCGATCAGTATTACCATCAACAACTAATTTCATCATGGTTTTCACCTGCATATCAGGAAGCGTGTAATACATAGGACGGAATCTACTACGATAGATTTTTACCGCTTCACCATATTTTTCCCGAGCTTCAGCTTCTGTTAAACCCACCGTAGAGGCTTCAGGAGTAGTGAAAATCGCAGTCGGAATGTTATCGTATGCCATTTGTTTAGATTGTCCACCAAAATGGGTATCAGCAAAAGCTCTGCCTTCTTGAATCGCTACAGGAGTCAGATTAACGCGATCTGTACAGTCTCCTACCGCATAAATATGTTCTTCGGCGGTTTGACTATATTCATTAACCGCAACTGCACCGTTAATAACCTCAACCTTAGTGTTTTCTAAACCTAAATTCTCCAAATTAGGTTTTCTTCCTGTCGCAGCGAGACTAATACTATCGGCAACAATTGTTTCTTCTCCTTCTCCTCTCCTAACTTTAATCTCTAAACCAGCATCGGTTTTGGCAATAGCAATATCTTGAGCATTATTCAAAATATTAATCCCATGCTCTTGCATTTGCGATTGAATTTCGCTGCGAATATCTTCATCAAAGCCACGCAAGATTTTATCCTTGCGAATAATTTGCGTCACTTCTGAACCTACACCCCTAAGAATGCAAGCAAACTCTGCGCCAATATAACCTCCACCCAAGATGACAATATGTTTAGGTTGTTCTTGAACATGGAAAATTTCCCGGGAAGTAATAGTATGTTCAATCCCAGGAATACTTGCTGGTTTAACGGGTTTCCCTCCTACGGCAATTAATATTTTCTCGGCAGTTACTTTTTCTTCTCCAATCGCAATAGTATGGGAATCGATAAACTGACCTTGACCTTCGTATAATTTAACCTCGGATTTATCTAACATTTTTTGATAAATTCCATTAAGTCGATCAACTTCCTTGTTTACCGCCGTGATCATCGTCTTCCAGTCAAACTTACTTTCCCCGACGGTCCAACCGTATCCTAAGGCTGCTTGAAAATGCTCAGGAAAATGGGAAGCATAGACCATTAACTTTTTCGGTACACAACCACGGTTAACACAAGTTCCACCGAGGCGATCAAACTCAACAATCCCAACTTTTGCGCCATATTCAGCAGCACGTCTAGCTGTGGCAATACCACCTGAACCCGCACCAATTACAAATAAATCGAAATCATAACTCATTTTTTTACATACCTCGTTTAGTACCGCTACACGGAAGTAATAAGTTATTTCTCAAAAAACTTATCCTTTGCAGAATGGGCAAACTTTAACCTAGTTTCAATAAAAGACTGTCAGCGGTACTCCGCCGTAAAACGACGGAGCCTGCGCTGACCGCATTCCGCGGTCAATTAATTTGCCCATTATATCTTTGCAGATAATTTGTCTTCCAGAAACATCCTAAGTTTTGACGGTGAGGGGTGGTCGGTTCTCCTGGCCATGCCCATTCACCGTTTTGATTTACTCCTTACTTTCCGTGATAATAAAAAGCAATTTCTTTATCTTTTAGGGGAGGAAATTCAGCATCGATCAGCATTTGATTGAGTCCCGCTTGTGCAAGATGCTTGGCACCTATCCTAACAATGCGAGAGCGCATCGTATTCGTAACACCGCTTCTTTGCCTACCAGCTTCAAATTCCATAACCTTATTGTAAAGCTCTAGTTTCTTTGCTGGAATAGGAGAACCATCAAGATCTAGTCCTTGCGAGATCGCTTTATCTACAGCATCAGCACCTTTAGTCTCAACCATAATTCTTCACCAAGTATTTATTCGTAGGGTGGGCATGCCCACTTTACAATTAGACGACAAGGAAAACAATTACTTATGTTTAAGAATTCTATTTAACTAAATGTGCTTCTAGGAACCAAAGACGCTTATCTATGGTGCGAGAGATTTCTGTGTACATATCCGAAGTATCAGCATCTCCCAAATCTCCGGTAGTATCAATTGCTTCTCGTACATGCTTGCCATAAGCTGCATAGCGATCTGCTAAAGCTGTGATATGTTCTACACCACTCGTAGCACCTAAGGGATATTCAGGCAAAATTGATGCCGAAGCTGCGATTCGAGCTGTTCCTAAGGCTATACCCCCTAAAGCTGTGACTCGTTCTGCTACCATGTCTACATATTCTTCCAATTCTCCGGACATTTCGTCAAATAGCTCATGTAGCTGGTAGAAATCTAGCCCTTTGACATTCCAATGAGCTTGTTTAGTCTGGGTTTTCAGATCTAAAGTTGCAGCAAGAGTTTGATTGAGAAGATCAATAACTTTAACTCGGACATCTTCTGCCAAATCTATGCGAGTGCTATAGATTTTTTGTTTATTAGCAGTAGCAACCATAATCTAAGTCCTCCATATTTATTAGGTTTATATTTTTTAAAAACAATAGTTAACTAATTACTTCACATTAAGAATCAACCAAAAGCAATATCTAAAAACATCATAGTAACAAATCCCGTCATGATCCCAAGAGTACCTTCTTGGGCAATACTTTCGCGATCTATCTCTGGAATAATTTCATCTACAATGACGAATAACATTGTTCCTGCTGCTGCTGCCATTCCCCAAGGAAGGAAAGATTGACTAAAGCTAACAACAGTTGCACCTACTATCCCGCCGACGGGTTCTACCAAACCTTTTAGTTAGGTAATAGAGTCTTGAGCATCTCAATAAATTATTGGGCAATAATGCCACAAGCTAATCTTGCACCACCACCACCAAGAGGCTGAGGATCATCAGAAAAGTTATCTCCCATCACATGAATCATTAAGGAACGCCCTTTGACATCATCGGTTTTCAATCTTGGAGCAAGTACAGGAGTTTGCGCTGTACCGTCTTCACTGACAAATAATGGGGGTAAATCTCCTAAATGACCATTACCATAGGGCCCTTCATGAACTCCTGAATTGTTAGGGTCGAAATGACCTCCCGCTGCTAACCCAGGGACGATTTTACCATCTTTTTCTCCGGGGTTGCAGTCGGGGTTTTCGTGAACGTGAAATCCATGAATTCCTGGGGTAAGCTTCACTAGATTGGGACTGAGCAACATCCCATATTCTGTGTCTTCTAAGGTAATAGTTCCAACCTTTTCACCAATACCTTGAGCATCTGTTAGGTTAACTGTTACCGTAATTGTCTCTGCTAGAGTAACGCTGGGATAGGCTAAAACTAAGACTCCAGTTATTCCCATCAGACTTTTTAGTTTTCCCATGAATAATTCTTGTCCTTGTTCTCAACGACAATACAATAATACTTCTGGATTGACCCTTATGTATTCTTTTCTGGGGGGAATTATCGGTAACTGATAACTTTTAACTCTTAGGGAAGTGCGCGTTCCCTTCTCTTGGTGCGCGTTCCTTAGCTGCTTACAAAGCAGCAGGGTCGCACCGCTCTCTTGGTCAGCATTCCCAAGCCATTCCGTTGCAGGGGTTTCCAAGGGGCTGTCTTCTACGGTGGACGTTCCCCAGAAGTTTATACGCCCCGCCACGTTGTAGGAACTGGCGTTTGCCCAGCTGTCTTGAAGCACTTGCTCAACGGAGGATACCGCCGCAACGCAGTGCTCCGCTATTCCACTCTCGCGGCGGGGGTTTCCCCCATGAGCAACTTTTGTAAGAAGTGCTGAATCCGAAGGAGGTCTGACCGCTAGGTCGGGAGACCCGACCAGGGTCGCACTTCTGATAACTGATAACTGATTTACTTACTTCCTTTTAGGTAAGCCAATATAGTATCGGCATCGGAAACTTCAAAAGGATCGGTAGGGCAATTATCGCCGAAATCTGGTTCGATAAACATTTTTTCGATCTTACCGTCATCTACCACCATAGAATAGCGCCAGGAACGCATACCAAAGCCTAGATTGGACTTTTCGACTAACATCCCCATTTTGCGAGTAAATTCACCATTGCCATCTGGAAGCAAGAAAACTTTTTCGGCTCCTTGTGCTTTACCCCATTGGAACATTACAAAGGCATCATTAACAGAAAGACAGATAACTTCATCTACTCCTGCTGCTTTAATTTCATCATAAAGTTCTTCGTATTTGGGTAAGTGAGTGGAAGAACAAGTAGGAGTGAAAGCACCAGGAAGAGCAAATAAAACTATTTTCTTGCCGCCAAAGATTTCCTCGGTTGTGCGATCTTGCCAACGGAATGGGTTTGGCCCTTCTACAGATTCATCGCGAACTCTGGTTTTAAATACTACATCAGGTACTTTATCTATCATGATTGTTAATCCTTTGTGCTATTTAAATCGTACTCATTTCGATTTCGATATAAATATCATACTCATAACGAGTATGACTTGTCAAGCAAAAAAAGTTAAAGGTCAATACTCAATGTTCAAACTCGCGCGTTCCTTAGCTGCTTACAAAGCAGCAGGGTCGAGACCCTTCGGGCGGGAACGGGAGCTCAAATAAAACAGGATTAACTAGTGATCCTAATTCATCAATCACTCTTTAGCCCCCATCCCGGAGCTGCGCAAGCGTCAACGTTTAATGTTTATGAATTACTGGGATATTTTGCCCTAATTTTAAAGGGATTTTGAGGGAGTTCTCTTCTGGTTGAGAAGTAAATCCAAATGATTCTAGACTATCCAGTAAGGCTTCTCTGATGAGGTCTTCTTGGGGTTGAGAGAGCATTAAATGAAAACATTCTACTAGATGTAAGTTTTGTTCGCGACTGAGGCGATTTTTCTGAGCTAAACGAGTTAATTGTCTGATTGCAATCAAACGTTTGAGAGGGTCTACTGTAGTTAATTCTAGAAGTAATTTCTCGAACTTTGTTTCCCCACGGCGATCGCGATTAAGATGCCATCCTAGTAAGAATAGAGTAATTAATGTACCTAGACCCTGCAAAATCGATCCTGTAGCTAGCCAACGGTTTTCCGAATCTGCCCAAATCGAAGCTGTCATGTAGGTAATAAATGCCCCCATACTACCGCTTCCCACAGCCAAAGCTAGTCTGCGGTTGTAACCAGTAAACAAACCTTGCCATCTACGGTAAAATCTCTGCCAATGTTGTTTTTTGAAGGTATAAACTACCAACATCAACATTATGCCTACTGAGGTGGCTAGAAGCAGTTTCCAATTCCACCACCAGAGAAGAATTATCCCTAGCAGCAATAGTAATCTAGTGATAATTTTGGATACCTGTTTAGGAGACAAGGCTAGGATATCCCAATCTTTGGCTTGAGCTTGAGACAAAATTGATACGAGAGCTTGCTCCCATCGGTATGAAGTCTTAGACACGAAGGTTATTTACTGTAATCTCACCTATAGCTTACTAATTTAACATCAATATCGGGATAAATGTCACGCTTTAGCAAGAGGATCTTTTATCTTTGAAGAAGGCAGAAGATCGTTCTTACTTTTTTTGACTTCGCCGTAAAGCACTAGTGATTGGTTAGCACAATCTAAGTTTAATATAATGGGTGTTTCCCTCAAAGATGCGCCCTTGTCTTTAAGGCTTACAATTGGTTGAGTTAGAATCTCCATCCAATTGAACCTAACCCCTAACTCCTAACACCTAATTCAATGAGGCATTTATGACAACTACGGTGAATATTCCTAGTAATCCAGATAAAGAAAAAGCTCTAAATTTAGTTTTAAAACAAATTGAGCGCAATTTTGGCAAAGGTTCCATCATGCGTCTCGGTGATGCTGCCCAAATGAAAGTAGAAACCATACCCAGTGGAGCATTAACCCTAGATATTGCTCTTGGTGGTGGTTTACCCAAAGGAAGAATTATTGAAATTTATGGCCCAGAAAGTTCTGGTAAAACTACACTCGCTCTACACGCGATCGCAGAGATTCAAAAAGCAGGAGGAGTAGCAGCTTTTGTCGATGCGGAACATGCCCTTGATCCTACCTATTCTCAGGCTTTGGGAGTCGATATCGAAAATCTTTTGGTAGCACAGCCAGATCATGGAGAATCAGCATTAGAAATAGTCGATCAGTTAGTGCGATCCGCTGCGGTAGATTTGGTGGTAGTAGACTCGGTAGCAGCTTTAGTTCCTCGTGCGGAAATCGAAGGGGAAATGGGTGATAATCAAATGGGTTTACAAGCTCGTTTGATGAGTAAGGCTTTAAGGAAGATTGCCGGCAATATTGGTAGATCTGGTTCTACTGTGATCTTTCTCAATCAGTTACGACAAAAAATCGGTGTGACCTATGGTAATCCTGAAGTTACCACAGGAGGTACAGCATTAAAATTTTATGCTTCAGTACGTTTAGATATTCGCCGTACTCAATCTTTGAAAAAAGGGAGTGAAGATCAATATGGGATTCGTGCTAAGGTGAAAGTCGCTAAAAATAAAGTTGCACCACCGTTTAGGGTTGCCGAATTCGATATTATTTTTGGTCAAGGAATTTCTCGCATGGGCTGCATTTTGGACATTGCAGAAAGTGAAGATATTGTAGTCCGCAAGGGTGCTTGGTATAGCTATAACGGTGATAATATTGGTCAAGGAAGGGAAAACACGATCAAATATCTAGCGGAAAATAGCGAGCTAGCAACAGAAATTGAACAGTTGGTAAGAGCCAAATTAGTAGTAGATACGACAAAAGGCGAACCTGTCATTGAGAATAATCTCAAAGGTTCTGATTCAGAAGAGTAGACAGTCAAAATTGAGGGAGCAAGGAGCGGCTTCTCTCCTGATCCCTCATCTTTAAATTTTTCATTCCTGTATTCCTCACTCTTCGATTAGAGAAGTCCCCAGATTAGCAGATTGCCATAATTGATAAATAGATATTTCTGCATGAGCACCGAGAGTTGAGACAAAGATACCTGATTCACTATTTTCTTTCGTAGTTACCCAAGTACCTCGAAGTCTAAATTCAACAGACTCTTCATCACAAGGAGTTAATTCGATAAGGCCATCATATTCTTCTCTTAAAGCTGCTAAGTTTTGGATATAAGGAAGATCCCCAGGAAGCAAGACAGAAGCAGTGCTAGGTTCAACATAAATGCTTGTAGAAGCACGTAAACAAAGCACAACCCTATCTACTAGCCAAGTTTCCAAAGAGTCCTGCAAATACTCTAGATAAAAGCCAGTATTAGTATAAGTAATTTTTAACATTATTTGCTTTCTCCATCAGCAATTATGATTAGTTTATTAGTCACTGGTTTGTTACTAATTTAGATTTATCTGCAGTTACGACATTTCATTAGTGCCCTCCTTTTGAAGTTTTGAATAATCTGGTCTTATAATTAACTGTTGACTATTTCCGCAGTATTGGCATTGATATAAATCACTTCGGGAAATTAATTTTTAGAAGCAGTTGGAGTTGTCACGGCAATATCACTCAGATTAACTTGTCTGTTCAATAGGAATCTGCTCCGTAAAAAACCTACTTCTTAAGTAATCTTTGGCGATGGAGAATAAACTTTTGTTAAGTTTTTTGCTTTATATTGGTACTTTTTCTCCTTTGTAACGTTACATTTCGGTTGTAATTCAGATTTAAATTCAATTAAAAATTCAATCTTCCTCTAGTTTGTGTTGTAATTGAATCTATACCCTGTAATGCGATCGTGTTTAGATTCCCAAGTTGGTAATATAGATGCAATTGCTACTCAAATCTACGGAAAAACATCCTTCATCCAATATTGTTGCTGAGCCATTGTCTCGGATTCCACTAGCTATTGGATTTGAGAGTTCGGGAAGTAACATCAAGGTTGCTTGTTAGTAGTACCAAAAAAAAAGCTTTAGTACTACACTAATATTACCAAAATGTCTAGTCATTTATAGGAGCAAATTATGCGAACTTTAACTCGTACATCAACAACTGAAATGGAAGTCACCAGTATTCGTCTGGAAAGGAGTCTCAAGGACAAACTGAAAGAATTATCTGGAAATCAAGGGTATCAGGCGTTGATCAGAGATATCCTATGGAATTATGTGCATCAAAAATCGGGAGATTATCGACCCCAATTTGCTGCTTCTGATATTCGTGCTACCGCTGAAGCAGTGGCGCGTAAGGATGAAAGTTGTGCTTTGACAGGAAAATTAATCCAAGAAGGGGAGACCATGTTACTTGCTTTCACTATATATGGTGATTTTGTGCCTTTAAGTGTGGAAAGTTTGACCAAAGAATAGATATTCTCTCTCTTAGTTGAGATCAGGTCAACTAAGGAAACAGGAACGAGGAAGCGGTGCCAGGATAGGTGAAGTCTTGACTAGTGGCTTTTTTGCTTTTAGTTGACGAGCGCTATCAGGGAGCTTGAAGACAAAGACGATTAACTAGAGATACTAAATAACTAATTAATTAATAAAAGCCCCCTTCTCGCCCCGGTGTCCTAAAGGATACACCTTCGGATAAGGTTTCCCCACCTAGCGGTCAGACTGCACCTCGACAAAATGCGTTTATTTAAATTTATTTAAGGTTTATCTCGCATAGTTTGAGACAAACGCCAGTTATGATACCAAATTAAACCATGTTCACGACAGATCATGGGTAGGGACGATCTCTTGGTGGGCGTCTCTTGGTCAGCACCGGGAAGGGGGGAGTATTTTGTTAGATTCTATTGGTTCAACACCAGGAATTGAATTGTTATCCCCCATTCCCGCCCTTGCTCGGTGAGCGTTCCCTTGTGCCTGCCCTAAAGGATACACCTTCGGATAACGGCGGCGCGGGGTCGCACCTCTTACGCCGCCCTAAAGGATACCGCTCGCACGCCCCGAAGGTAGTGCTAAAGCATACCGCTCCGCATATCCTTTAGGATAACGCGGGGTCTGACCGCTTCCTTGGCTGCTTGCGAAGCATCAGGGTCGCACCGCTTGGACAATCGCTCTTACAGAATCAAGTATAGAATTCTGATTTTAACTTGGTATGACAAAGGGGTGGGGCTTATAAACCTTTGGGGAGCCCCCAACAGCGTGATTAGACATAGCGAACGGGGCTGGGGGGCGAGGCAACTTCGCCGTCCCTCACCCTCAGAAGACAGCCCCTTGCAACCCCAGCAAAGACTGGTTTGGGAATGCTGACCAAGAGAGCGGTGCGACCCCGGTCGGGTTCCCCGACTATCGCGAACGCGCACCAAGAAAGGAACAATTTTCCTTGTTCCTTGTTCCTTACTCCTTTTCAGCATATGTTGGAATCCAAATGAAAGGAAAATTTATTGCGACTGAACCTTTAGATGTTAGAGGCGAAAAGGGAGAACAGTTGGTTTGGCAGGCAATTCAACTCACATTTAGAGAAAGGAACTGTTTAGCTTATTGGCGTTATCCGATTTTTTCCCCGCGAGGAAAATTTCGTAAAGAACCAGATATTTTAATTGCTGATTATGATCTAGGTTTAATTGTCATTGAAGTTAAAGCGATCGCAATCACAAATATAATAGGTATTAACGGACATCGTTGGCAATATCAGAATTTTTATACTAATTACGGCAATCCTTATCAACAAGCAGCAAGCCAATTATTTACTTTACTTGAGTATACGGATCGCGAACCGATCTTGACTAAGCAAATTGCGGCTAGGGTGTTAATTGCTTTGCCTTATATTACGCAAGAGGAGTGGCAAGCTAAGGGATTTGATCAACTTCCTAGTAATCCACCGATTGTATTTAAAAATCATTTAGCACAACCAGAGATTCTCTATTCAGTAATTAAAGCCAGTTCTTCTATAAGATTAGGTAGTCAACTGACGGCAACTCAATGGGAATTATTATTAGCAACTCTGGCGGGAACTTCTATTTATGCACCAGATCTTGATAAGATTAATAGCCATAAACAGAGTCGTAGTAAAATATTACACCAATCGCGATCGCGTTTAAAACAATTAGATTTACAGCAGGAACTAATCGCCAAACAAATTCCGCCAGGAATGCAAAGAATCAGGGGAGTGGCAGGTTCTGGAAAGACAGTCATCTTATGTCAGAAAGCTGCTTTAATGCATTTGAAATATCCTCAATGGCAAATTGCTTTGGTATTTTTTTCCAGAAGTCTTTATGAAATAATTAATGAACAAGTTGATCGTTGGATTCGTTATTTTACTAATGAAGAACAACAATATAATTTGGAAAAATCTAATTTAAAAATTCTTCATGCTTGGGGTAGTAAAAGTCAGCCAGGATTTTATAGCGCTCTTTGCAATTTAGCTAAAAAACGAGCGATCCCAGTCTCAGAAACGGTTAGTAGAAAACCCAATGAAGCATTAGGAGAAGTCTGTTTACAGTTATTAGAAACTACGGCGATTCCTCAAGTATTTGATGCTATTTTAATTGATGAAGCTCAAGATTTATTGGTCGAGCAATGGCAATATCAAGATAAACAACCTTTCTATTGGTTAGCTTATCAGTCTTTACGTCCTGTTAATCCAGTACATCCGCAACAAAAAAGATTGATCTGGGCTTATGATGAAATGCAAAATTTATCTAGCCTTAAAGTGCCGACTGCGGGAGAATTATTTGGGGAAGAATTAGCCCATTTAGTTACAGGATATTATGCTAATAATACCCCGAAGACTATTAACCTTACTCGTTGTTATCGCAGTCCAGATCGTATTCTGAATATTGCTAACGCGATCGCGATGGGTTATTTACATTCTGAATCAATTTTGACTAGTTTTAATTATGAAGAAGAATGGCAAGCAATTGGTTATCAAGTTACAGGACAGTTAAAATCTGGTAATCCAGTTACTTTGGAATACAAGGCACAAAATGAGGCTAATTCCATCGAAAATCTTTGGCAGGAAGAGGTGATTAATTGCCAAATTTATCATTATCGACAACAAGAGTTAGCTGCTTTAGCTGCCAATATCAAATATAATTTGTCACAAGATAATTTATTGGCAAATGATATTTTAATTATTCCTCTATCTTGTTATAAAAATGGTGACTTTTTGGCACAGCAAACTGCTAAATTTTTAATGAGACAAGGTATTGAAATTTTTATTCCTGGTAGGGAATCTGTTAATTCACTTCATCCTAGAATTAGTGATAATTACACCAATAAATTTTACTATCCTGGAGCAATTACGCTCACTAGTAGTTATCGAGCTAAAGGACAAGAAGCTGCTGTGATCTACATAATTGGTCTAGATAATTTAGCTAGAGATTCTAATAATCTGACCCTGCGCAATCAATTATTTATTGCTTTGACTCGTACTCAAGGCTGGGTGAATTTAAGTGGAATTGGTAACTATCATTTTTACCAGGAATTAGCACAAGTAATTGCTAATGGAAATAAGTTTAAGTTTATTTTTTCTAGTGATAATCTTAGAGCTATTAGCATCTGCGATCGCGCTAATATATTACGGGGATATGCTCTAGGAAGAAGAAATTTCTCGCATGCTAATTTACAAAATGCTAACTTGGCAAATAAGAATCTGGCAAATATCAATCTGATTGCGGCTAATCTTGTTGGTTGCAACTTAGAATATACTAATTTATCTGGTGCTAAATTAATTGAAGCTGACTTAACAAACGCCAACTTAAAAGGAGCTAATTTATCAGGAGCAAAGCTTATGGGGGCTGATTTAACTGATGCTAATTTAACCGATACAATTTTAGATAAGGCAATCTTTTAATTAATAATTGTCTTACATCATACCTAGTAGTCATTAACAAGTATTTATTCGTAGGAAAAAACTCTTAAAATTATATCTTTAGCCTCTAATATCCAAACCCTAATTCCCGAGATTTACTAATAAATTAAACATGTTGATAAAAAATTTACTAAGTAATAGATGTTGACAAGTAGAAATGGGTACTCTAAGTGCAAGAGGCAGGATTTCTTAATAATAAAATTACAATGGAAAGATATCTTAAAAAAATCTATCTTCAACAAATTGCGATTTCGCCAAAGGCGAGGCACTGCACGAGAAGCTTAAGCTGGCACTTCGTGAGCGCAACAACTATGTACTTGTTGAGCCTAGGAGCCGTAAATCCTCCAGCACAAGCGGGCAGCTTATTAACAGGTAAATACGGTTATTTTAGAGATCCCATAATTTTTAATTTATCATCAAGAAATCAATTCATTAATCTTGGTAATCAACAAGATTTACAAGTTGATTTATCAAAAAAGTTAGATAGCTTAGAGTCGGCAGAAAAACTGAATCAACAAATAGAAGATTATTATCAATTCTTCCTAGATGAACCTACTAGTCTGACATCAGAAGAAGCTCAAGCAATTTTAACAAAAGAGTTATCTAGACTCGCTACTGCTGACAACATCAATCAAGATATCCAAGCAAGATATCAAGATATTATTGATGAAGATACGGAAATGATAGGCATGATAGAGACTCGTGAATTATTATTATCAGAAGATAATGAGCTAGGTGCAGAGTTAGCCGAAGGGGGCGATGTTGAACAAACTATTGCCATGCTCCAAGAGCAAGGTCTTTTAGATCCTATACAGAGTACTAAAAAAGACATTATCACTTTTCCTTTACCGTTATTAATTGGTTTTTTATTGATTATTGCTAGTATCTTAGCTCCTATTTTTTTAGCAGTAGCAAAGGTATTAAAAGAAGAAGTTGTTGAAGATTTACAGGAACAATATGGTAAGCCAAAAGTCCCAGAAAAGGCTGTGACTTTACACAATAAAACTTATAGAGAATTAAAATCAATCGCAAATAGAGCTTTAAGGATTGCTGATGAAAAATTTGGTAGTGAAGAATTTATGCTTTACACTAAAATTAAAAAGCAAGTAGAAGAAGGTATTAATGAATATAAGACTATAGGTCAGAGTATTAGATATTTAGAAGTTGCGATCGCTGCTCAAAGTAGTTTTTTAAAATTAGAGTCTACAGAATTACGTTTTAGAAGTCGCAAACAACAACAATTTTATAATTTTGTGGCAGATACGATCTCAGATGATATTGATAAAGATGCTTTCCGCGATCTAGTAAAAAATAAACTTGCTCAAATAATTCCTCTATTGAATAGTGAAGAAGGCAGAAATGCCCTACAATCTTATCTTAAAGAAGTTAATGAAATTTCTAAACATGATTTAGGTTTAAAATTATTTTCTTTATTTAAAAAATATCAACTAGATGACTTTACTATTTTGAGAACAGTATCTGACATTACACAAAAACTCGAAAGTCAAGATTTATTTAAAATCCAAGGATTAACAGTTTTAGTTTTAGAAAAATATGAGATGTTTGAAAAATTGGCCCCCATTATTGGAGTTCCCCAAGAAGAGGAATCTCCTGAGACCTTTGCCAAAATGATGCAGTATATGGGTTTAGCCAATAGATATTCTAAGGCTTATCAGGAATTTGAATTACTCCTCAAAACTTTGAAAAAATGGGAAAAACCTTATAAGACCGTAAAATTAATTCGTGAACAATATAACTCTAATGAATATAGAGTTCCTCCACAATTTTCTACGGAATTACCTGGAGTAGCTCTTTATGAAAAATACCAAAACCATTTCAAATTAATTGACTGACAACAATTTATCAATTAGCTGTGCCAAAGAAATTGAGGAGCGCTCTCAGGGGGCTTCAATACAAATACCTATATATACTAACTAATTAATCAAAGCCTACTTCTACCCCTATGGATCAGTATGAGGTGTTAAGGATTACCTTTTAGAGACGGGGAGACAAGACGAGTCAGAGTACGGGACTTCCGCGCAGCAACACCTAAGTAATTATGCAGATAGTAAGGTAATATCTTGAAGGTGGGAAAAAATTAATTCGGGAACTTGATCCAAGTTGAAAGTATCTTGCTCATCTCACTCTAAGCTTTGATAACTTAGTTTACGCCTATGGTCAGTTTAGTTATCTTAGTAAGGTTATTAAAAGATAATTATGATGAAAAAAGCCTTAATTTGTGGTGTGTCTGGTCAAGATGGCGCATATTTAGCTAAATTGTTACTAGAAAAAGGTTACACTGTCGTTGGGACATCGAGAGATGCGCAAGTCTCACCCTTCCGTAATCTACTGCGTTTAGGAATCCGGGAAAAAATTAAGTATGAATCTCTAGTACCTACAGACTTTCGTAGTGTTTTGCAAGTAATCTCTAAAACTCAACCCGATGAAATCTATAATCTTGCAGGACAAACATCTGTTGGATTATCTTTTAATCAACCAGTAGAAACTTTAGAAAGCATTGCCACTGGGACATTAAATTTTTTAGAAGCAATTCGTTTTATCAACGCACCCATTAAATTTTATAATGCGGGTTCGAGTGAATGTTTTGGAGATATTGGCGATCGCCCTGCCGATGAACAAACCCCTTTTCGCCCCAGAAGTCCTTATGCTGTCGCCAAAGCAACTGCTTTTTGGCAAGTAGCGAACTATCGCGAAGCCTATAACATTTTTGCTTGCTCTGGCATCCTATTTAACCATGAGTCACCTCTACGACCCCAAAGATTTGTCACCCAAAAAATTGTCTCCGCCGCCTCCAGAATTGCCAATGGAAGTAAAGAAAAACTCCATCTTGGGAATATATCTATCAAAAGAGATTGGGGTTGGGCTCCTGAATATGTAGAAGCTATGTATCTAATGTTACAACAGGATCAACCAGATGATTATGTGGTAGCCACAGGACAGAGTTATTCTTTAGAAGACTTAGTTGCCAGAGCCTTTAGTTGTGTAGGTTTAAACTGGAAAGATCTGGTAGTTACTGACTCTAGTTTACTACGCCCAACAGATCTTGCAGTTAGCCAAGGAAACCCTATCAAAGCTAAAGAACAACTGGGCTGGGAAGCTAAATATAAAATGCCAGATGTTATCAAAATGATGGTAGAAGCCTATTAAGATTAAACATTTTACTATTCAGTAAACAGTTTTAATAATGCAAATATAATTGTTCGTTCCTTGCTCCTTAGTTCCTTATTATGATAGATTGGTTTATGCCAAATGCGGATGTGGTGGAATCGGTAGACACGCACGCTTGAGGGGCGTGTGGCTCACGCCATGCGAGTTCGAGTCTCGCCATCCGCATCTTTGATTTCTAGATATTCTCGATAGGTTAATTGTTCTGAACCATAGTAGGTTTTTGGGCTCTAGTGTACTCAATAGCAAGCAATTATTTGCCGTAGCAACTTTTCTTGAGATTCAATGCTGGCTGTAAGTTGAAACTGAACCAATGCTCTCATTAAGTTATGTTCTGGATAATTAACTTTAAAATAAACGTTACCTGCTAAATAATCCGTAAAAAATCTTAATCCTAATTCAAAAGCAATTAAAGCGATCGCATCGTAAATATATTGATAATCATTAGTCGTTAAAAACCCTTGCGCAATCTCAAAATATCCTTCTAAAATAGCTTTAGCTAATTCGATATCAAAAGAAACTTCTTGCCATTGTTTGGTCTCTTCACCCAAAAGATTACAACCCGAGCGCAAACAATCGCCAATATCATAATGAACTAAGCCTGGTTTAACCGTATCTAAATCGATCATCGCGATCGCTTTTTGGCGATCACAATCAAACATAATATTATTAATCTTGGGATCACCGTGAATAGTTCTTAGTTGTAAAATTCCTTGCCCTTTGGCATTTTCTAGGATATCAACCCAGTCTGCACGATCTTTAATAAATTCTTGACAATAGTTACTCTCAAGAGATGAGGTAATAGTAGTCTCCGCCAAAACTCGCTGATAATCTTGCAAGTAATTAGGAGTGATATGAAAACCTTCTAAAGTATCTGCCAACTTGCTTATGGGGAGATCACTCACCAAGCTATGAAATCTGCCTAGTCCATAACCAACTTCGCTGGCTTGTTCTGCATTAGTAATCGTCTCAAAACATTGAGAATTACTAATAAAACTAATCACACGCCAAAAATTTCCTGCGTCACAGATATGATAATCTGCGCCATCCTGAGTAAGGACAATACTGGGACATTCCCAACGACTATTATGAGTTAAAGGTTGCTCTTGTAATTTCTGCTCAATATGTTCACTGAGAATGCCCATATTAGCCATTACTAATTCTGGTTGCTGGAATACTTGGGTATTGATACGTTGTAGGATAAACGCCTTCTCATCATCTAGGGTGACTAGATAGGTATGATTAATATTTCCTTGTCCATATTCACGGATCTGAGTAACTTGGCTCGGAAATCGGAATTTC
Source organism: Xenococcus sp. MO_188.B8 (assembly GCA_030065615.1). Classification (GTDB taxonomy): domain Bacteria; phylum Cyanobacteriota; class Cyanobacteriia; order Cyanobacteriales; family Xenococcaceae; genus Xenococcus. Next base: position 20,560 of record JASJDR010000143.1, read on the forward strand.
TCAGCAATATTTTTTACCTTGACGAGCGAACTTGGCGAGCTGATCATTTAGCGTTTAACATTTAGCTTTTATCATCCACGCCATCTTATCAATTAATTTCAATTAGTATCTGGCTCAGGGAAAAACTGATACAACAAAGATAAAGACCACAAAGAACTCAGAGGCAAATAATTATGGATCACGTCTCTACTGCCTTAATGACTGACGAAGAATGGATTAACCAAGGGAAAGCAGATGCTTGGGCGGGCAAATCGAAACAAATCCCAGAACATGATCCCCAAGCCGCCAGTATGTATGACTTGGGTTACTGCGAAGGAGAAATAGAGCGATCGCCGTGTAAAACTGAAGTTACACAAATAGATCACAAACAATCTCAATCTTTTTAAAGATCTAAGAAGTAAGAAATGTTCACCAAGAAAGTTTTTCTCGCCTCTTGATGCCCATTCCTCTTTCCTCATTTGATCCTTGAACTTATCTATTCTGTTTCGAGCTCAATTTTTACTGGTTTGACATCCCAGATTTCCTGGCAATATTCGGCAATAGTGCGATCGCTGGAAAATTTACCCATACGAGCAGAATTGAGGATCGACATTTTTGTCCATTGCTCTTGATCCTTATATGCTTCGGCTACTTTTGCCTGGCAATCAGCATAGGCTTGATAATCCGCTAACAACATATAGGGATCGCTGTACATCAAAGAATCAACAATCGGTTTAAATAATTTTTCATTGCCATGACTGAAGTCTCCGTGAGCAATGCGATCGAGTACAGTGCGTAGCTCGCTATTACTTTGATAATATTGCATCGGGTCGTAACCTTCTGCTTTCATCTGATAGACTTCTTCAGCAGTTAAGCCAAACAGGAAGAAGTTTTCGGCTCCAGCTTCTTCACGGATTTCAATATTGGCACCGTCAAGAGTACCAATGGTCAAAGCCCCATTCATGGCAAACTTCATGTTTCCTGTCCCCGAAGCTTCCTTGCCTGCGGTGGAAACCTGTTCCGAAAGATCTGCTGCAGGATAGATTTTTTGCCCGAGGGAGACGCTGAAATTAGGCAAGAAAACGACTTTGATTCTACCCCGCACATCGGGATCTTTATTAACTACCTCAGCGACAGAATTAATCAATTTAATAATTAACTTGGCCATAAAATAGCCAGGAGCAGCCTTGCCGCCAAAAATAAACGTACGAGGTACGATTTCGATATTAGGATTTTGCTTGATGCTATTGTACATCGCAATGATATTTAGTACAGCTAAATGCTGACGTTTATATTCATGGATACGTTTAACTTGAACATCAAAGATCGAATTAATATCAACATCGATATTGCGATTTTTCTTGATGTAGGCAGCTAAATGAGCCTTATTGTCCTGCTTAATTTCTCGCCAGCGTCTACAAAATTCAGGATCATCGATATAGTTTTCGATTTGGCGCATTTGAGCTAAATCTTTGATCCAACCATCACCAATTTTTTCTTTGATTAAATTAGCTAATTTAGGATTACTTTGCAGTATCCAGCGACGGGGAGTTACACCATTAGTCTTATTAAAGAACTTTTCTGGCCAAAGACGAGCAAAAGCTTGGAGGGTGTCTTGTTTAAGTAATTCAGTATGCAAAGCTGCGACGCCATTAATCGCATGGGAGCCGACACAAGCTAAGTTTGCCATGCGGACTTTTTTCTCTTCTCCTTCTTCGATAATCGAGAGTTGATCGATTAATTCATCATCATTGGGGAACCAAATACGAACATCTTCGAGAAAACGATGATTAAGTTCATAAATTATTTCCAAATGTCGAGGTAACATTTTGCCAAACAAACTCACTGACCATCTTTCTAGAGCCTCTGGCATTAAAGTATGGTTGGTATAGGCTAGAGTGTTTTGGGTAATATCCCAGGCTTTGTCCCAATCAAGGTCATATTCATCAATGAATAGGCGCATCAACTCGGTTACAGCGACTGCGGGGTGAGTATCGTTAAGTTGAATGGCTGCTAGATCTTGGAAATTATCTAAATTTGAGTTTAACCGCAGATGACGGCGGATCAAATCTTGTAGGGAAGCAGCGACGAAGAAATACTGTTGCGCTAGCCGTAATTCTTTACCTTGAGGAGTATTATCGTTGGGATAAAGTACTTTAGAGATAGTTTCCGAACTCATTTTTTCGGCTACTGCACGGTCATAATTACCAGCGTTAAAAGCGTCAAAGTTAAATTCTTCACTAGCTTCAGCTTTCCAAAGACGCAGTGCATTGACTGTATTAGTTTTATACCCAGAAACAGGAGTATCAAAGGGAATTGCTTTAACTTTACGCTCAGGTATCCAAGATACTCTGTAATGTCCATGTTGGTCGTGATGTCCTTCTGTATGACCACCCAAGCCAATTTCGACAGAATTCTCAGGACGAGCAATTTCCCAAGGATTACCATACATCAACCAGTTATCAGGAACTTCTCCTTGCCAACCATCTTGTAAGACTTGGCGAAAAATACCAAACTCATAGCGAATACC
>JASJDR010000144.1 GCA_030065615.1 Xenococcus sp. MO_188.B8
TTAAAGGCTCGATTTAAGCTTACCACCGTGGCGAACAAAGTTTTAGTAATTAAGTCTCTGTTTAGCTTTGCGGTGCAGACGGGCTATTTAACTTTGAATGTGGGCAGCTTCATCAAGCCACCGAAGGTTAAGGATGACCTAGCGGAGAGGATTTTAGAGGAGAAGGATGTCAGGGGGTTGATTAAGTATGGGGTGAAGAATGAGCGCGATCGCTTGATGTTGTTGCTGATGTACGGCTGTGGCTTGAGGGTGTCGGAGGTGGTGGGGCTAACTTGGAACGATTTAAAGCCCCATACCAATGGTGAGGGTAAGTGTACCGTCTTCGGTAAGGGTTCTAAAACTAGGGTGGTGATAATTCCCGATTGGCTCTGGGCGAGGCTCAAGGAGTTTGAGAAATATCATCGGGTCAATCAGTATGTCTTTATTTCACGCAATCACAATAAGATGAATCGCTCGGTGGTGCATACGATGATTAAACGAGCTTGTAAACGGGCGGGGATTGATGAGAGGACATCGGCGCACTGGTTGAGACATTCCCACGCTAGTCATAGTTTGGAAGCTGGATGTAATTTGAGGTTGTTACAGCAGAGTTTGGGTCATGCCTCGGTGACTACTACCGAAAGATATTTGCATATATCTCCTGATGCTGGGAGTAGTCAGTTTATTGAGTTTTAGGTGGTTTAGGAAGATCTAATGAAAATATTTACTTTAAATAGCATTATTTTGAAAGCAATTTGTCAACTCATTATCATTTTGAATTGTAATAACCTTCGGATCTTTCCACTTTGTACCTAATTCTTCAAAAGGTTTCCAATTACAGTCACATTTTTGTGAGTAAACTTCTATAAATCCTTCTAAGCGACCGTACCATGTCCCCATAAATTGTTTGAATGATTTTTCAAACATTTTTTTATCTGCTACACCATTATCATAGGCAATGGAAATTCCTTCTAAATAATTGATTAATCCAACAATGGCTCTTAGCTGTTCTTGATTTTCTTCTTTAAGAAGTTCATTGGCTTCAGTTTTTGTAATTACTTTTTTCTTTATTGATTCATCTGAATTGAATCTAGGGAAACATTCATGAATTGTCTTGATAGCTTGATGATTATCTGGAGCAATTCTTTTAGCTAAATCAACAACATATTTTCTTTGATTCCACTCTAAAACATCTTTAGGAGGAGTAATATTATCATTTGTGGGAACATCTTGTTGTCTTCTAAATCCCCATTCAGAATCAGCTACTAGCACTGGTTGACCACTTATTAATGTAACGAAAAAGGCAATACCAATACCAGTTCCAGTCAAACCTAAACCAACCAAAAACACCCATACAGGTATTTTTTCCAAAATATTATCTGGTATACCTAAAAATGGCATATATTTTCTTTCCACAAACAGTTTCTAACAAAGATAACTTAAGCTCTCTCTACTGACCATCCCGAATATCCAAAGTCACTTCAGCAGTAATCGATTGCTCGTTTTGTCCGAGTATCTTCACCCGTCGAACCTTCCCTTGATAAGGAGAATAAACGCTAGTCAACTGCTCCAACTCCTCATCAACCTTATCTAGCTGAGACTGTAGCGATGTGATTTGAGTCTGCTGTCGCTGCATCAAAGTTTGATAGTCTGATACTTTTAACGAATGTTCGTACTGCTGCTTTTGGTAGTTGAGTTTAGCCTCGTCTAGTGCTGCGATCGCCCGTTCCACATTAATCGATGCTGCTAGTTCCTGGCGTTTTAACTCAGCCAATCGTTGAACTTTATCGGACTCTAAAACCTGGATATGCCAAGGATCTTTATGGTAGAACTTCTGGCCATAATTATCGATCTGCTGAACAATGCTATCCAACTGAAACTGAGCTTGTTTGAGTGCTGCCAGTTCGGTCTGAAACTTAGGCTCTGGGACGGGTTTTAGTTCTCTCAGGGGTAATCTGACGCGGGTGAGAGAAGCTTCTAATCTTTGCTTTTTGGCTTGTAGTTTGGTGCGTTCGGTAGTGCGATCGCTGATGATATCCCCCACATTAATCCTCTGTCCTTCCTTTACCTTGAGGTCAGAGAGCTGGCTTAATACTAGGGTAATGGTGTGACGATTGCGTTGATAGGTGGTTTGCTCTTGGGTGACTGTTGAATTTGCCTGTAGGTCGGTATTGTTGGCATTGAGGAAGGCATAAGCCCCAATGCCTAAAAGTAGGTAGCCCAATAGTTTATATATCTTCATCACAGTTCACCATGATTGGTCATCTGCTTCTGTCTTAGTCTATTGGGTGGGTTTTGGGTGTAATTTGGGTTCGGTGACGGGCGATCGCTTTTCGATGAGGCAAGCCCGCACGCGATCGCGCCGAGGAAAAACTACGGTTCTCAACCTAAACATTGGATAGACATTTGGCTCTATCCAATCCAATGAGATAGTCTCTCTATAGTTTGCGCAGCCTGTGAATAATATCCCCTTGGATAGGATGCGTTGAGAATCGAATTCCGAATATAAAAGTTAATTCGTGTTGACTAAATTTCTAAAAAAACGCATTTCTCCCCTGATAGGTTTAGGTCCATAAGAAATGAACCCCCCCTTCATTTGATTAATGTTGATCTTTGCCTGACCTTCATAAATACCACTGTCAGAAGGAAGGGTGTAGATATAGAAAAAATCGTGACGGCTTGTACCACCTCTGCCCTCCCAAGTTACGATGGCTCTGCCGGGATATTGGAATGTTCCACGTATTTTTAGCTCTCCATGCTCGATCCAAATGTTGCAAATGCCTTCAGCGCTGACACCATCATCTGCAATGGCTTCGAACTGCCAATCTCCTTCAAGCTCTGGCTGCAAGACCTCTAATTTTCTTATTTCATTTAAGATGTCGGTTTTCACTAGGTTGATCTCAGGATTCAACCTACGGACAATCTTTTCAATGTTATTGTCTTCCCCATACCGAGCATTAATTTGACGAATTTTCTTAAGAAATAAATATGAAAGAACAAAAATTATGGAGATAGGAATAAAGCTTATGATTATTCCTTGTAGAAAGGCTTGAACAGATTCGGGGATAAAGCCAGAAACAGGAATTGTGAAGTAAATTAAACTGAGTATGGGTATGGATAAAATGCCTAAGATAAGTGCTATTCTTTCGAATTCCTTTAGTAGAATTGCTACTCTATCTTCTTCTCTGTTGCTCATAATCACATAACAAGAGAATCGCTTGTAATAACAAATGCAAGCATTATAGCTTTTGGAATAAAAGATATCTACTGTCTTAACCAGGATGCCAGTATGTAACTGAACTTCCTTTGAGTAAGTCAGCCCAAAAGCAATTGGGGGTGTCGAGCAAGGCACGTAGGCGGATGGCTTTGAACATGGTTGCTATAGCTGGTGTGATTGGCTGAAGGGGCGGCATCATTTATGCAACCTAGCGGTTAGACCTAACTATTTACTATACGGAAACTTTCTCGATATCCACTCTATAGGTCATGATATACAGAATTATTCTCTATATTCACACTATGTAGAATGATATCTAGGCTGCACTACCTTAATTTCTATCGTACCTACCGCATATTGTTCTTTCAAAAATGCAATCGCCCTATCCAACCCACAATAACTAAACTTAATCCTGCTGCCACTCAAAACCGCCGTAGCCATTTGATTAGGCTCAATGGGAATCCTCACATCTTCAGGAAAATCAACCGTTAGTTCACCGTTCAAGTAGATGTCAGCCCCAGGATAAGCCTGTTGTAGTTGTTCAAGTGCGGGAATCGCATCTTCATCATTAAAGGTCAGATTCTTAATCTCAGTCCTGGCAGCTTCCCCGACGGTGGTTGTCACTTTGCTAGTAATTATTTGCTTTCCAGTCTTGTAAACTCCCTTACCATCAGTAACTACAAACTCTTTACCCTCATTGCCAAGAATCAGATATTTACCATCGGCAGAAGTGCGATCGCTCGTCCAGTAACCTGTGATCCTCGCGTATACTTTATTGGTACTGGCGTTCTCGTTATAGACTCTAACAATGCCATCTCTCAAGCCTAGATTCTGGGAGACTTTCTGAGTTATGCCTCCACCGTTGGCTAAATGAATTCCTAGAGTTAGTAGAGCGATCGCAATACCCAAAACCCACAACTCACCAGCACCACCAGTCTTTAATCTCCGTCGCGGATTACTCACACTGATTGCCCAGGCAGGATTTGGATAAAATAGTTGAACTCCCTGCTTGGTGAAAGTATCGGAGAAGCAAGAAAGTAGATGTCCGAGAGGTAGGGCGATCGCAGCTTTAATACTGCCATGTAACCAGAAATAGTTAACTCCTAGACTTACCGCAGTAATACCCGCCGTAGCCAGCAGAGAATGAGTAATAGAACGATGGGGAAAGCGATCCTCAATCCATGAGCTAACGGGATAGCAAATCTTACCTACTGTCGAAGTGGTGGTGTCGATATCGGGAATTTGTGAGCCAAGGACAGCCAAACCCAAGGGTAAAGGTTCGGCAGTTCCCAGGATTAGAGATGTTCCTGATAGTGCGATCGCTGCATGGGTCAAACTCATCATAAGCAGACAAAAGTAGAAGCTAATTCTTACCATTGTCCGCTTTGATGACCTATCTATCAGTTATTCGAGTCACTAGCTATCTAGAATAATCTCGAAAATATCTCTCACATTGATAGTAATTACTTGGGCTTCTAATATTTTCCAACCAAGTACGGTGGTCAACATTAGTAGAATAGTAAGTACTACCGTGGTAAACCACGGGTTTCTTTTGTACATAACGGTTGTCCCTTATTTAATAATTTGTGGACAAATCAAACTCAAGCCCAGTGCTGTTGGCGCAGCATTGAGCTTCTTTTTATATGACTTTGTAACCATTAAAATCACCTCATTGATTTCTTAATAATTTGAAGAACCCAGTAGAGTTCTTTAATCAATTTATAAGAAAAATAGCTCCCAAAATAATAAATCTTGTTGACTAGGCTTGATAAAAGAACTATTTTATGGTACTTGACATAATAAAATAAAGATTTTTTTATTATCAATAGGAAAAAATCTACGACTATATTTATTATCGGAAATACAAGAAGCAGCTATAGTCCTTGGTTTAGCACGATCTTCAACCTTGTTCGCTAGACCTATTATTATGGTTACTGCCCTAACCTCTTCCTCGCACCTTTAACACTGCCCAACTGCTTCAGTGCCATACCAGCAACTAAACAGCAGCCACCAGTAATATAAAGACCTCTATTACCAGTTCCCATACCCACAAACCGCACAATACCAAAAGCCATCAGAGCAGCGATAATTACGGGCATAATCACCACGTACTGCGTATGCTCAGGCTTATCCTGCTTCAGTCCTAACTTCTCATTCTTGATGATTTTCCTCGCCAACATGGGGTTACGTCCTGCCAGGGGTTGAAGTTCTGCCAGACGAGATTTACTTATCTTTAAACCCTGTTTCTGTGCCTCAGCTTCCATCACTTCTCTGATATGGCGATCGCTCGGCAAATCAAGTTCAATCTCCAACATATCGAGAAAGATATCTCGCCCAGGATTAGCCACAGCAAAACAGACCACTCTCGCCCCAGCAGAAATCATATCCTCTAACCAATAGCGAATCGAAGTAGTCAGCCTCTTGGCTTCAGGAAGGATAAGTAAGGTATCCTCGCCACTGTTAACTAGAATCTCTTCCTTGAGAGCATCGACAGTTAGAGCTTTATTATTACCATCCTCTGTCGGGCAACCTAGCTGCATGGCGATCGCAATAAAGAATTTCTTCAAACTCCCCTTGTACGTGGCTATAGCAGACTGATACTCCCCTGACATCTCATCATGGAGAGCCAGAGCAAAGTCAGTTTTCCCTGTGCCAGCTTCACCGAGAACAATTACGGAATTTCCAGCAGCGATCGCATTTACCACCTTATTGAAGGTGTCATCATCTCTGAAATTTACTCTTCCGCCTGTGCCTGTGCCTTTTGGCTGCGGTGTTGAGCCAGAATTTTGCTGGCTAACTCGGCGGGTGTCCACTTTGGGTTGACTGCTTCCCTCACTGCTGCTAATTTCTCTTTCAGGTCAGGTGATAAATCCTCTTCGGTCATTTGATTTGCTAACCCCCTAATTAATAAATCAGGTGTTGCCAACTCACGAAGTTTTACTTCCTGCGCTGTTCTCATCAACTGATTAAAGTCAAATGTAACTGTAGGTTCTTCAGGTTTTACATAGATATCTTCTTGCTCCACATAAATATCATTTGGTTCAGGTATATCCGCTAATTCATTATTACTAGAAACTGTTAAAGCCCCAGATTCAAAACCATCGCGTTTTCCAGTTTTACTAACATGAGAACGTAACGCCTTTACTTGGTTAGCTTGGTCAATTGTAAGATACGCTTTTTTATTTTCATCCTTGCTAGCTGTGATGCCCAAAAACTTCAAATCATCATAGTAAGTAGACTTTTTCAAATCTAGTTCAGCCATCAATTCATCTGGACGGACTATGTTGTTAGCACTGGAATTCTGGTCGCTCATAGTAAAAAAAAATTTATTTTTCCTGTACATATTATGAAACTCTAGATCAACTTTTTCCGTGATCTGAGTCTGGAAGTCCAGCCACACTCTGGAACATAGGCGAAAACCCAATTTATCTTTATAGTTTCAATATTTTTGAAGCATAAACAATTACATCTGAGCGCATTAATAAATCAAGTCATTAATATCAATAATCTCGGAATTAGTGCAGCACAAAATACAAAAGTACCTATTTTCAATCTAATTCTTGAGTAGTACTTTTGTGGGGTTACTAACTTTAATTTACTAGGGGATAAAGTTAGAATTTTTACGTTGAGTGCGATCGCGCTTTATAGCTGTTACTAACATGACATAAGTGTTACTAACATGACAGTTATGTACATACCTGTTACAGTTTGATGAAACCCTGGTTTTGAAGTTGCTCTAGATAGGCATCAATAGCTGGATAAAGTACAGCTCTCGCAATCTTTTGTTGAGGGATATCAGTATGTTCGGAAAGGTATTTTAGCTTGAGCAAATATTCTTCATGAATACCCAAGCGTAGAGATTTCATTACTTTGGCGTTAATCCCTGCGGTTTCCCAAGGAAGTCCCGCTATAGATTCTGGTTCTTGCTTCTGTCTTGCTACTTTCGTATGGTTTTCCGCCTGGTTAATAAATTCCTCAATATTTTTTTCTGTATTAGAGGATGTGGGCGGATTGAGGGAAAGTTTTTTCTTGGATGAATTATTCGTCATCACCAAAAATCTCCTGATATAGTGCTGTGATTTCTTGTGCTGCTTTGGGGTCTAGATCTTTAGAGGTGAGTTCGCAGACGGAAAGCCCCCGTTTGGCAGCTTTTCTAAAGGCACTGCGTTCTCGGATAACAACTTGTGAAAATTCCAAGCTCTGAAGCTCCTCTTCTAACTCCAAGGCGGATTGAGTTTCTGACACTTTGGGATTTGTCGAGGCTCGATTGATAACCACACGAGCATGAAGCTTCTGATTAAAGATTTGGGCTTCTGAGACGAGCTTATCCATGACGCTCAAAGTCCAGATATCGAACTGAGCGGCTTGTAAGGGAATATAAATCTTGTCGCATACAGATAGTGCAGAACGAAGCTCTACGCTATCTCGTCCACCCGCATCCACGAGGATATGTTCATATCGGTGGCTCAAATCGAGAAGATCTTTGCGAATTTCACTACCGAATTTTTGTACTGAAGCAACTCTAGTGAAATCACCTTGGTCGTCTTCTATAGAATCTCGCATAGCAGCCCATTTACTAGCACTGCCTTGAGTGTCTGTATCCACAAGGAGAATGTCTTTATTTTGATTAGCAAGTTCTGCGGCAAGATTGGTAGTTAGCGTCGTCTTCCCTGTTCCCCCTTTCTCTGCACCGATTAGCAAGATCATTGAATACCCCTTGAAATAGATATGTCCTGAGTTTAGGCTTGATAACAGCACATACCATAACTGATAAGAGAATATATGTCATTAACATAACTGTTATTAACAGAACATACAATAACAGATATGTCATTGTCTGAACAGCTCTTAAGCGCGATCGCGCTTATCTGAGAGAAAAGATAAAAATTACCACTCGGATTACCAATATCCCTAAATGAACCTAAAGTTTGCAGGTATCTGTAGTGAATTCTAGTAGCCTAAATTAAGTGTTAGATTACCGATAGCATCATGATTACTGGCAGAATTCCCGAAATTACTATTAAATTCAGTGATAAGCCCGACTTACCCACTGAAGGAAAAAAGGTCACTTTGGAAATCCTTGGTGAAAACAACGTTACCGTTAAAGCTGAAGTTAACCGTAAAACGTTGAAAAAGCAGGTAGCGAAGATGGATGAATATGACGAGTGGGTTGGTGCGCTTTCTGGCAAGATTGCCCGGATTACCACCCTTGGAGTGATTGAACTGGAAGGGGCAGGACTACAAGTTTTTGAGAAGAAAAAGAAAGAACCCAAACCGACAGAATCAACGGCGGCTTGATAATTGGTCAAAGTATTGCGATCGCGACTTGGGGTCAGAAGGGCGATCGCGCTTATCTGTAGAGTAGTCAGTAAACATCATCCTCTAGTTCCAAAAATTCTTCTACGTCTTCAAATTCTTCTATCTGTTCCACAAGTTCATGTAATTCAATAATCGAGCTTTTAATAGAGTCAAAATTTGGTGGAGTTGAGTTAAGACCATCTACTAAATCTCTAGCCATCTCCTGAGCTTCATGGATTAGTCTAAGTTGTTGTGTTTTCATCTCTTGGCAAAATGTGGATTATCTTCAAGTTGTAGAACGTTAGTTGAAATCTCTGCCAGTCGCGTATAAATTTCTATGTCAACAAATCTTCTATCTAGCTTGGATTGATTGGTTTCTATGTAGTCCAGTAAATTGTCTATCTCTGCTTTCACCGAATGAAGATTCTGCTCGATTCCCTTGTAATTCAAACTTTACCCTCCTACTTTTTACCGTTTATCACCATTCATCCTTTCTAGCTTGGTTATTAACCGTTTGGGGATATATTTACTCTTTTTCACGCAGCGATCGCACCTCGTGACCTCACCCCAACTAATAAATATCTTTTACAAAAGGGTGTGAACAGGATCATGGTCATACATTTTCTCTTCACGAGCTAACCAGTTATCAAAAACACGCTCTCTCTCGTCAGGATTGAGATTACAGCCTGAATAAATACGCTGCTTGGACGAGCGATCGCCACGCCAACATTTGAACTCAAGTTTTAATCCCAGCTTCTTGAGTATCCTTTGAGCCACGGCGATCGCCGAATCTTTGTCTGGATTGATACTCACTCCCAAGATGCTTTTGATATCAAATCGATGGTCAATAACAAAATCTAGCCATTCAGTAAGAGTTTCTTTGGTAAATTCAGCTTCTGGGTCGAAAAATTGTTCGACCTGAATAATTTGCAGTGCTTTAATTTTGGCTGATAGCTGCCTCTTATTGATGTCTGGCTTAAACGCTTTGCCATCCCCCTGTTCAGAGATTTTAGCCAGAGAGCGCCTATCTCGTTGAGCTAGATAGGCATTGCCAATGGTCAGATAATAGTGAAGCTGTAACTGGGGATACCAGCCTCGATCGTCTTTTTCTACAAGATCGGGTGTGACCGACACACCGTACTTTTTGATTAAGTTACCTTTTCGTTCTACTAGTCGTTCGGTTTGGGTTTTAGCTCGTTTGTTAGAGAGTGACTCTAACTCTTTTTCAGAGGGAGTGTCCACCTGAACAACTGCTTGACAGTATTGTTGATAGTTTTCAGTACGAGTTTGTTTCAGATCGTCGTTCACGCTATTTGACCCCTGGGAATCTTCGGTTTCAGAGTTGCTGATTTTATACCCTTCGTCTCTTAATTTAGCGATAATTTCTGCTCGATAGTTATTCAATCCAGCATTGACCACACAGGCACGTTTAGCCCAGGTGTTGAGGGATTCGGGGGAAGAATTAACCTCTAATTCTTCAAACTCATCAATGGAGGCTTGCTGTAATAAAGAGATATTGGCAACAGCTAGCTTGTGAGTAGAAGCTAGTAATCCTTTTATATTGGTCGAACCATTGCCGATCCTATTGCCTTTAGCAGTGGTCTTGACCCAAATATGACGGGGTACACCATCTCTTAACCTATGAATTGCTTGGCATACTGCATCTACTGTTTGAATCCCTTGGGCAATGCACCAGACAGAATCAAAATGACCTTTAAGATCAATGCTTACCCCAGTTTCTACTACTGGGGAACAGATAACAATATCGTACAGGGGGAGAATGGCGTTAAGATTCCCTATACACCCATAAGCTCTGTGTTCAGGTTCGGCTACGGATTCCGAGTCAATCCTCAGTATTGAAAGATCGGGGAAGAGCTTAGATAGGTAGGATTCAAGATTGATACTGCCCCATTTAGATTTGGCTTTTTGTCCTGTGGTGTGGATTAATACCCGTTGACCTCTTGAAATATGGTTAACAAGAGCCGCTACCAACTCGCGGGGGTCATTCCCAGAATAAGTAATCAGTTTTCGTTTACCGCCCTTGGGTTTGTATTGGTTTTCTACCACCCAGGTCTTAACGGGGAAACCAATCAGACTCCGCACGTAGTCTAGGGCGATCGGTGACAGGTCAGCATCAGCGAGGTAAACTTTGCTCCCCGTTCCTACGGCAGTTAGTAGAAGCTGTTTAAAACTTTCAATGATGGCTATGCGGTTTCTTTCACAGGTACGGCTGTTGAGTAGATGCCAAAATACCTGTTCTGCTTCATCAATAATGACTAATGCGTTCTGCCATTCCGAAGGGTTAAATGGGGGGTTGGCGTGGGGGTGGAGAGAATCTATACAGAGGGCATAACCAAACAATCCCTTGGTGACGCTGGTTCTAACTTCGGTGCGATAATCTACTCCAAACCTATCCGCTAAGGCGATCGCTAGTTGTTCTCGGTGACAGATAATAATTACCCTTTGCCCAACTCTTGTTGCCCTCTCGACAATCTTCGCTAACCATTCAGTTTTCCCCGTTCCCTTGGGGGACTTGATCCCAATTACCTGAGCATCTTCTGGTGGCGTTAAATTTTCTGATAGGTAACGCTCGTTGACGTATAGGGGGTCGTAATTCGATAGATCGAGTAAAGATGCCAGATTGAATTTTGAGAGGGGTATACGGTTTTGAATGAGGGCGTGGAAATAATCTACACCCTTATTGGCTATCAGGTCATCTACTCCTTTTTCTGGAGAATTCCAAGTAATGATATCGACGGAACATCCTTGACGCTCAAATAATTTTCCAGTTGTGGCGATCGCTTTTGACACATTTGTTGCTGTCTTGGGTTTTTGGTCGTGGTCAAAACAGAAAATTATCTTTCTGTCTGGGTGGGCAAAAGCCTTTAGCTGTGGGATTAAATGGGGGTTGCCAATCTTTTGACCCCAATCATTTTTGAGTTGGCGATAACCGTTATAGATTCCAGGTAAAGCGATCGCTACATAACCCGCCGTAATGATTGCCCCTGCTTTTTTCGCTCCCTCGGTAATGATGAGGGGGATAGATGGATTAGCTATTACCCATGCCCAAAAACCCAATGCCCTCCCGAAGGGGGTGACTACAATATTCTCTGGTAGTGGAACATCATAACGAAGGGCGATCGCTTTCCAAAGGTGGAGGGGAACAGATAGGGCAAATATTTCTGTCTCGGTTTTAAGTGGGTGTTCATATTTAATTAATTTGGCTTTTTTGAAATGCCCTTGCCTGTTGTATTCGATTTCTTGTTTGGCTTCGTCTGGTTTGAAAGTTCCCCACTGACTCTCGTTCCCTGTCAGAACATCTACACCATTACACCACCAACCCCCATGTTCTGTGTGGGCATATCTCCTTAATACCCAATTTCTAACGCGCCCGTCGTTACGCCGTTCGCCCGTAGGCAGTGCATACAGTAAGCGATCGTATGGTGTCATACCTGAAAGTGAAACGACATTAAGAGATGTAAGTTCTGGGTCAACTACCGAATCAATTACCCATTCATTCCAGTGAGACTCGTTAATATGAGGAGGTTTAAGCATTTGTTTGACCTCCAGCAGTAAAATTTTTTATAAATACTTTAAATTCTTGAAACTCAATCTTTATCTGTGGCATAATTTAACCGTGGTTCAAGTAATTGAATACGAAACCGCGCCACCTATCTCAATAGAGAAGGCGGTAGGTTGGGTAGAAAGCAGTTGTAAACTCGCCAAAGTTATTTCCAACTGTTTTCGCTTTATTTAGGGTTATTTTAGAACGATAGCGGCAATTAATTCAGATTTGTCATAGATATTTTTGACAATTTGTAAATTTCAGAGGATTTGGGTGATTTTTGACGCTTTGTAAATGTAATCTAAATTACATTTTGTATCCTACGATACATTAAATCCCAATTTAGGCAATATGGCTGATTTTGAAATCAGTATTCTTACTGCGATCGAGAGTTTTTTTTAACAGAAAGATAAACTTGGCTTAATCTATGTGGAGATGAAGAGAGCGGGGAGATGGGTAAGGCGATCGCTCAATAAAAGATGGGAAACGGATAAAGCGATCGCCATGTGGATGCGACATAATCAATTCTTTATGACTGTTTCGTAAACGAATAATGGTGGGGTTAAGCTTAAGCGTACGGTTGAAAACCAGAGCGACCCCTGCTCGTCGAGCGAGCAATTTTTTTTTACTGTTTAGGTTACTTATTCTTAGAATAGTTCTTCGGTAAAATCTTTAGTAAAATCTTTTTTGATAAGTATTTTTACTCGTTAAGCTTTATCTCTACTTCACAAATTTGTAAAGATTTAACTAATAATTAGTCTACTTTATTTTGGATCTTCAAAAATAGCTACTATATAAAAACTTTATATTTTTTGTCGAAATTGTAACCACAATTAAAATCATGAGTAAGGTATTGGAAATTATCCCCGAAATTTTTTATGATGTTATTGCTAGAATAGTTCCAGGTAGCTTCATGATCACGCTTTATAGTTTTTTTATATTATTTCAAGTAAATGAACATCCAGAAATTTTCAATACATCTCTAATTAAAACTATTGTACAAGATATTCATGAAATAGGTATCACGAGAATTCCTGATGTATTAGTTTTATTCAGTTTGATAATTTTCGCTTATTTTTCATCAATCATTTTACATTCATTTTGGGATTCTTTGACTATATTAACAAGAAAAATTAATAAACGTGTAATTGTAAATTCTAATCAAGAAAATCAAGAACAATTCGAAAACACATTCGAATACACAAAAAAATCATTGCTTGAGGACATAGAAAAATACCCAATACTACAATGTTTAACTATTGATGTTTTACAATTACAAATTACTAAGGTTGATGCTGAAAAAGCTGCATTGGAAACAATTATGATAAGTTTATTTATGTTGCTTTTAACTCAAGATACTATTTCATTAATATCTAAAAATATTTTTCTCATAGATGAAATATTTATTGGAATTATTTCTTTTATACTTATAAATATAATCTTAATTCTTCGTCGTATGAGTAATTATCAAAAAGCTAGTATCAGAAGAAGAAATCATTTAGATAAAAATTATATGAGCATTGCAGATAGATTAGAATTGGTTAAGAAATCAAGAGGTAGTGATCGCAATAGAACTAAAGCGACCGCTACAACAAACAATTATCTAATCGTCACTGAATAATCCTGACTCTCAGCCAAGGATGCCCAACCAATTGCCCCTTGAGCATCAACCTTAAGCAGCTTCCGAATCTTAGTTAAATCTGGTTTATAGCTGACTTGGACGTACTCGGCGGGTAATTCTTCGGCGGGAACATTTAACAAAACCTGGGGCTGTTTCTTCCTCAGCCCGATTTTGACCGCCACACCATCAATCTTTTTGATATCAGATCTAATCATCTGATCGAGTAGATATTTCCTGAGTCTATTTGCGCCATTCTCAGCTTGACTAGCTAATTCTCTAATTCTCTTAGCTTCTGCCTTTCGAGCTTCTGCTAGAGCTTCCTGGTGGCGGATATAACGGGCTGTTTGCTCGGCTTTACTCTTAAATGATTCTCCAGTAGAGAGCCATTGAGCAAAGGTTTCTTGTAGCTTGGTTTCTCGTTCTGATTCGGATAAAGTTTCATCATCTGCGATCGCGCTGATCGCATTCTCTAGCTGTTGGATTTCGTCGGATAATTCCCAAAGTTTAGGTTTAGTCATAGTTTCAGAGTTATTGTTGTTGAAAGGGCGACCACTACAAAAGCGATCGCCTAAGATAATTAAGCAGCAGGTAAGCTAGGGGTTTGAGTTCCTTCTAACTGTTGACGCTCGGCAGTAAGACCTTGTAACTGTTGGGCTGTCCAACCATCGACACAAGTTAAATCGCGAGTTCCTTCGAGGTCGATCAATTGGTCTTTGTAGGCAGACATAAAAGTAGCAATTAGATCCAGTTGTTGTTTTTCTGCTTCAGATTCACGCGATCGCCAATCAAAATCGACAGTGTAATAAACTCCGTTTTCTCCTACTTCCCGATTGAAACCGAGGGTAAAAATTCCTAAACCTGGGTCGCCATGTTCCATCACTTCCTGCACTTTATTGAATAGATGAGCGATCGATTGCTTTTTGATATAGCTACAGCAAACGGTATTTTTCGGCAGTATAGAGGAGTCAACGCCAGGAGCAGGGACAAAGAATAGTTGAATCCAGAGAACATTCTCAGTTTTGCCCAAAGTACCGAAGAATTTAGCCACTTTGATAATGCTGATATCTATCTTTTGGTCAGGGTTAGTTTTGCGGTGTTGGGCTTCAAAACCACCAACAAATAAACCGCCATCTTTACAGTTGAGTCTGACTGAATAGGGAACATCGGGAAGACAGATAGCATTTTCTGGGCGAGTGCCAAATACGCTGAATTGATTTGATTTCTTAGTTCTAGCCATTGTTTTGATTTTGATTGATTTCTGTAGAGATTGATGTTTTGTCCCCCATAAATTGGGGGGATTTAAGATTAATAACGAGGCATAAAATCCGTCACATAATAGTTATATTCGTCATAATCTATTGATTCTTTTTGATATTCAGATGCTAATTTAATAAATCGATTAGATAAATCTTGATTAAGATATTGATTAGGATTATTAGCAAAATCATCGATTAGATTATTTATTCCTTCAAATAATATTTCTTTGATTTTTTCAAGAGGTATTTGTTGATATTCTTCTTGATGAGCGTAATTTTCTGCTATGTCATCCATGCAAAAATCCAAATCAATGTTAAAGGATGAGACATGTTTTGATGCTTCAGTTCTCAACAAGTCATCTAATCCATAACATTTAGCATTCCCTTTTCTCTGCATTCCTCTAATTTTTATTTCAACCTCAAAGCCTTTTAAATATTTAGGTTTTCTGGTTTCGCAATATTCGCATTTATAGAAAATATTAAAGGTTTGAATATAGCCTGAAACGTCTTTTTGCGAGCATCCTAAATAAACTAAAAAAGCGGGTTGATTTTCTGTTGAATTTCCCCAGTTAAATCTATCTTCTTTGTTAGCTTCGCAGATAGCAATACTATTAGAAATTCTGGAAACTCTGAAACTCTTATTTTGTGATTCTTTGATGATTTGCTTTAACATGATAATTGCCTTTAGTTAGGTATTTAATCGAGGATGAGCTTTAGCGGGTTTCTTCCTCGATTAATTTAATAATAGCATGTTTTCATGCAATTATAGCTAGTTCAATAAAACTTTATAGCGTGTTTTCATGCTATAATATTCTAGATAGTTAAATAAAGCGATCGCATTTTATGAGTAGACCTGGCGGAAATCCCGAGTTAGATAAGCATCAATTTGATAAAAAATATAGTTGGGATGAACCTTGCACAGCCCAGCTAGGTCTACGCTTGCCACCATCTTTGTATGAAGAGCTAAAAACTTTAGATAATTGGCAGGAAAAAACTAGAAAAGCGATCGCAAAATTAGTATTAGATAACCGCCCGACGAACGAGCAAACCAGGGAACAGCAACGAAGCCAGCAACCCAACTAAAACAAAGAAAGGGACAAAGCACGGGGAGCAGGAACGCCAAGCCACCAACAGCCAGCAGAACCAAGCGCACCAGCAGAAGACCAAGACACGCCAGACCAGAGGGGAGGACGAGAGCCAGAGGGCAACCACAGCAGCACCCGCCGACCACGACCAAGAGCAAAAGCAGCCGAACCCCACGAGCCAGACCCGCCACCACGAAAAGAACGGGACGGAGCAACACCAGCAGGAGGAACGGGAGAAGAAGGCAGAACCGCCAGCAAACCGCGAGAACCAGAAGCCACAGACAGCACACAGCGAGAAGACCGACGAGCAAACGCCGAACGCCCCACACCGAAACGACCAGAGGCAACGGAGAAAACCAGCAAAGAAGACGAAGCCCCAAACCAGGAACGGACAACGGCATCTGCGCCAGCAGCACACCCAACCGACACACGCACCCCAGCAGGAACGAGAGGCAGCAGAGAAGAAAGAGCAGCCGAAGCAGCAGGGGACAAGGAACGAGAACCAGAAAAGCCGACAGAAACAACGCCAGCAAACGGGGCAGCAGGAGAAGGAGAAGAAGGAGAAGAAGGAGGACAGGAAGGAGCAGAACCACCGCCACCACCAGCACCGAAGGAAGACCACAGACAAGGCAAAGAACCGCCAGGAGAGGCAAACCAAGACACGGAACAAGGAACAGAGACGGCGAACCAAGAACCGCGAGAACGAACAGCACAGAAGGAAAAACCAAACCGAGAAGCAGCAGCAGCAGCAAACGAACCAGCAGCAGCAGACGAGGAGAACAGCGCCACCGCAACCCAACGCGAGAACGAACGAACCGACGGACGCACACAGAGGAAAGAAGCCCCAGCCCCCGAAGCAAAACGAGCCACAACACCAGGAACAGGAGCAGAAACGGAGACGGGAGAAACCGACACAGCGAAGAGAGACAAAACGAACACCCCAGAAAACCAACTAAGAACTTTATTATAGCGCGAAAACACGCAAAAAGCAAGACAACACCAGGAACAAGAGGAGCGCAAAGAAACCGCCGAGAAAAAGCGACCGCCCCGCCCCCACCGAACCACCAACAACGCAGACGACCAACCCGCCCCACCGACCAACAAGCGGAGGCAACCGAAGGAGAGAAGACAACACACACTTCACTCATTCCACCACCACCACCACACATCTAGGCGCGCACTATTTAATTAGCTTGGTGAAGATCAACTTGATGCGCGCCGTAATAGATCGAGCGATTAGCGAGACAAAACACGGATACTAGGCGCGCAGACACACAACAGCGAAGGGCGCACACGTCATCAAGCGAACAACGGGAGAGAGGAGGAGCTGACGATCGCTTTGCATGGATGCAAACAAATTTTGTAGCGACGACGAGCGACCCAAATAAACAAAAGGGGCTACCACTAAAAAGAAAAAATAAATAGCCCCAACAACTTGTGAGCGACTGCGTGTGCTAAAATTTCCGCACTTGGATGCGCGCCGAAATAAACTGAGCGATTAGCGAATCCTTCTAAGTGTAAGGCACTGGTGGGCTTGGGGATTAATGAGGTGTTGTTATAAAGCGATCGCTATGTTAAAAAAGTACACGATAAGTACTTAGGGATCGCGCCGAGATACATGTTGAAACGTGCCACATCTCATTCAAGCGATTGATATATATAGGTTGTAAAATCATGCTCTCTCACAGACTCTTTGTGTCTGATAAATGCTATTAGCAGACATAACTCAACGAAAAACTAGGGTTTTAGGTCTGCTAATGTTCCTCATAAGCCCTATTTTTAATGTCTGCTAATGTCTTTGGAGAAAAATAATACCAATAGGTTTTTTGTAATGTCTGATTCGTTACTTTTTTCCAAAAAGATTGCCCAAAGGGTTTAATTAGATACTATTTGGTGTTTTTTATTCATTTATAAACGATATACTGATTTTCAGATATCGATTCTAGGTTCTGCGCAGTTCCTCAAAACTTAACAAAAATCAATAGGAGGAACATGGATGTCGTCAATATTTTAATGACGATGAAGCTGTTGGGAGCAGCTTTGTTCATCGTCAATCAAGCTATCGAGCTTAATAGAAATCTTAGTTGATAACTCGACTTTGATTCTGTAAGAACATGTAAAATTATAACTTTTGCGATCGCTCTAATTTCTACGGGTGATCGCTTTCTCAACGAAAAAAGGGGACGAACCCCCAACAGAAGCAGGTCAGCGCACGACGGGCACCGAGACAAACCAGACAGAGCCAGAGACAGAGCAAACGCCAGGACGAACCCAAACCACAACACCGACCAAACGAGAGACAAGGAAGGCAAAGGCAGCAGCACGACCACGGGAAGCAAAACCGCACCAGACAACCGAGCCAGAGAACGAACGAGACGACGCACGCAGCAGCCAGGAACAGCAACCACGAGACAACGCCAGACCAACCACACGACGGAAGGGAACAGAAACGCGACGAACAGAAGAACGAGAACGAACAGAGAAGGAAAAACGCACGAGAGGAAACCCCCAAAAAGAAACGACAAAGGAGAGACAGAGCGAGCAACAGACACCGACAAGCAACTAGACCAGAACACCCGCACGACGCAGACGACCGACACGGGAAGAACGAGCAGCACCGAACAACGGACGACCCGAACGAGAACGAAGCAGACAACACGACGGAGGCACCACCGCAGCACGAACCGCCAACGAACAAGACGCGCCGAACCACCAGGGCAAAGGACAGGAAGGAGCAGGAGCAGGGACAGAAGCAGCAGAAGAACCAGAACCAACGAACAACGAAACGAAAACGAACCAGAGAACGAAAAGAAGAAAAGCAAACACGAGAAAAAAACCCCCGAAAGGACACAACGCTTTTTGTGTCGCGCGGGCGTAGCGAAGTCATAGGGGAAGCGGGGCAAAATAAAAAATTGAGCGAAGCGAATCCTCAGAAGTTAGCCCCAGCGCACCTTGCTGTAGCCCTTGACGAGCGTATGGGGTCTGGGGTGTCCCCAGATAACAAACCGAGCGAAGCGAGTCCTTATTTAGCCCGCGCTATAATTGGAAAGCTGTGTGACGTATACCCTACCGATCAACTTTCAGAACCAAAAGCAGGTGGATGAGGTTCCCCAGAGGGGCGGAGGGGGAAAACAATAAAACCGCGTAGCGACAATTTGGGTAGGGCGATCGCTTGCGACTCTTAATCGCTTGGTTGTGGGTACTCTTCGAGAAGCCGCTTCGTGTCTATGATTCCCACCGTTCCCATCAATACTAAAAGTAAAGGATTTGGGAACTATTAAGTAAAGAATTATTTAATATGAAACAAGAAATGAATAATTGGTGGAAGCTTTTATGTGGTTTTTTAGTACTACTTTTGATTTTACAAGCCTGTTCCCCAAAAGTTACAGCTAGTATAAGAACATTGGGCAATGGTAGTTGTTCAATGACGATTGGAGCTTGGGTGTTTAGTATTTACTGCCGATGAGCGATCGCTATACTGAATCATCAATAAAATCACAGTTAGGACAATCAAAGTGAACTGGGAGATTATCTTGATCAAACTCATGTCTGCATTGAGGACAGACACCAGTAAAGAAAGGATGATTGTTTAATATTTCTGTTTGTTCTTCTTGGCTATAGCGAGAATGTCTATTAGGAATTAGTTCTCCACCATACCAGCTATAACCTTGAGGACTCCATTGTTCTTGAATCTCTGCGTTGGGGTCTGGTCTAAAATCGATACAGCGATCGCCTTCTACTCCTTCAGGATGAACGGCGCAGACAACATATGGGTTATGGGCATAGAGAACACAGCGATCGCAATCAGGAATCTTGGGCATGAGCTTTTGTCTCTATTTTGCTCTAGTTTCAAATGAGTGCATAAAAAAAATATGTCGTGGGTATCTAGTAGATGTAAGCAAAACTCACACTGAAACTCTTACATTGACGAAGTACTCAAAATGGAAAAATCTTTACAGGATTATATAAATTTAATTATTTCAAATAACCAGCCTAAAAAGCCTAGACCCTTGGTATCGCCTTACTATGATAATTTGTACAAAAATACTACACAATATGCTATTCATGCGAGCCATAAAGTAAACAACTCTCCACAGACTCAACCAACTAGATACCAAAGACCTCTTGTATCTGAGAGCTACGAATCTACTTATTCTTCCGAAAATGTTAGACGAAATATGAGGGAGGTGCATGAAATTTATCGGCAAATTCATCAAGCAGATAATAAAGCAGCACAAAGAAGATTTGAGGCTGGAACAAGAACTATCTTGAATCAAGAATTAGAATTCTATTGCAATATTTGTCATATCGGATATTCATCAATCTATAATCCGCACCCATGTCCAAAATGCGGAAGACTCTTTCATTCTCAAGGCATGACTCAATATCCTTTTTAAAGATTAAGAAGGATTAAGTACCTAAAATCTCTGCCAGCGATCGCAGTCAGAGATTTTAGGTATAATTGTTTAAAGTCAACCGAACCACTATAAGTATAGTTTTCCCAACCTGTTTTACTTAATATTTGTTCGGGCATATTGAAGAGATAATTATATATTGTTAAAAATACTTTTTTTAGCAATATGACTATTGAAATCGAAACTGGCAAAGAACGTCATGTCTCTAGTAGTTCTATTGTATCCATCAATGGCAAACTTCCTTTATATCAAGAGCTAAGGACATCAATACTCTTGAACGTGTTGATAACATTTTCATCAAAGTCATCAACTAAAAATCTTAGGAAAAAAATTAATCAGTGGTTATATAGCAGAACTAGACCTGGTTTCTACATGGAACTAGATAATCATCTACATTTGGCTTATGCAGATCAACGTGATGGACATGGAACACAGCATTGGTGGCGATTATTCTTTGATGAACAATTTCAAGAAAAAATAGAAACGGCTACAAAAAGTAGTTCTTTAACAGTAGGGAATAAAGCATCAGAGAGCGATCGCTCAAGCACAGGTTACAACGCATACAGGGAATGGGGAGGAATGTATTTCCGTTCTCAAGCTGAGATAGCGATCGCTGAAGAATTGGATAAAAGAAATGTGTTGTTCTTTGGCAATGTTAGAGGGAGAGTCAACGAACAAGATTTACCCGCAGCTAAAGCTAGTCAATCTTTGTCTGGTAGAGTCGAACTCGATTTTTTAGTCTTTAAAGACCGTCGGTGCATGATTTTAGAGGTTGACGGTCAGCACCACCAAGAAGGGACAAATACTATCAGAGATTATGTCCGCGATCGCGTTTTACTAAGAGAGGGGATATCCACCGCTAGGTTTACAGCCCAGGAATGCTTGAATCAAACATCAGATGTTGTTACAGAGTTTTTAGAATTATTTTAGGGCGATCGCTTAAAATTAACTACCTCATCAATTTTTCTTAGGTTTAACGTTTAATACACAACCGCAGATGCAAAGGAAACCGCCAAAATTCAAAATATTAGAGCTTTCGTGAATTAGTCCAATATTGTGAGTGCAGCCAGTACCATAACTACTGGAGCAAGTAGTTGTGTCATAAAACAACCCGCTCAACATCATTATAAAACCAATAACAAACAATACTACTGCTCCACCACTGCCAGAGTTTTGTTTAATTTCAAGAATAGATTTTTGTTGATCGTCGTTAGATATTTCTTCTGTATTAGGTTGATTTTCTTCTACATCTATCTGAAAGTACTTTTTTTTCAGTTTCGTAGTAGTTTTTTCGATGGGTTCTGTCCATTTACAAGATGAACATATTTGACGACCGCTTGATTGAAGAATATTAAGTGAACCGTCACATTTAGGGCAAAATTCGTAATTCATTTTTCTAATTACTTGAGATAGCCAGTAACTAAGCAAGCAAGATGTATTTTGTTTACTATCTTGGATAAAAAGCAGGAAAAAAGGCGCGACATCGATCGCATATTAAAAGTGACAATGTTAGACAGATAATAGATATGTAATTAGATTAAATTTTTTTATTTATTAGCCTTCCGCCAATCCCAAGGAGCTGTAGGCTTACCGTTCCAAATTCCCAAACCTTCCTCCTGAGCCAATTCTTGAGCCAAAGCAAATTGTTGACCACTTGGACAATTAGCCGAATATCTCTCGTAGTGCCAAGCATAGCCAGCCCTTACCATTTCCAAATTGAGAGGAATAGCTGACTTTTTTCTATCCTGCACATATAACTCGGCAACTGTGCGCCCGTACCTATCTTTCTCGATGGGCACGAGGAGTAATTCACCATTGCCGCGAGAGACGAGCGATCGCAAATAATCTCTGCTTTCAATGCCACCAGCTTGTTTTTTTTCTGGGGCATCGATGCCACAGAATCTAATCTTGAGTTCCTCAGCTCCTCGGATAACTCTTAATGTATCGCCATCGTAGATGCTGCCTGGCTTTAGCTGCCACCTCTCAAACTTTTGTTCTGGAGTGACTGGGACGACGGTAGATTGTGAAGTTTGGGAAAATTGTGCTCGCTCACTACCTTTATTCAGTTGAGAAAAAGCAGCCAGACCTAGACCGATGAATAAGACCGCACCATTGAGTAGAGTTTTGAATTTCATGTTTTGTGTCGATCGCGATTATTTAGTAATCTTAATCTTCCCCAACGCACGCAAATGAATATAATTAGTGAGAGCCAATGTATAACAAAAGGCCCTATATTGATGCACACTTTTCAATACATCCGTATTTATGACTAGTACGAACAAAGTTACTAATGCATCGAGCGATCGCGAGTTAATTTTGATTTGGCTTGGCGGTAAATCGTCGACGACCCAAATTAGTTATCGCTCGACGGTAGAGAAGTTTATCGAGTTTATTGATAAGCCACTCTCTGAGGTGAAGTTAGAGGATTTGCAGCTCTGGGAGCGGGGGTTAAAGGCTCGATTTAAGCTTACCACCGTGGCGAACAAAGTTTTAGTAATTAAGTCTCTGTTTAGCTTTGCGGTGCAGACGGGCTATTTAACTTTGAATGTGGGCAGCTTCATCAAGCCACCGAAGGTT
>JASJDR010000145.1 GCA_030065615.1 Xenococcus sp. MO_188.B8
CTATTTACATAGTTCCTCAGCTAGTTCCTGACTGACCTTAATTGCTCAAATCCTTATCTTCACTTGATTCTACCGTCTTTATTTCCCTAATGATTTTCTAAATGAGCGAACCGTGAGTTTTCTCTTTCCTCGCATCTTCAACTTTACACGGTGGTTTATCCGCCTGGTCGGTATCCAACTCCTCTTCCCAGTTGTATGAATATACTCCCCGATCTGGCACCACTTCTAGATGCCTCCCCCACCCATAATTTTCATTCCTTATATCTGGCGTACCGCACGCCACTGTCTTCTCTCTCTCATATATCTCTATAAACGCTCCTGTGTTATTGATGATCCTTAGGGGCTCTGATGCCTCCACTGGGGTCGTAAGCATTTGCACTGTTGTTCCGACAAGAGCAAGTACCACACCATGTTTCTTCATGGGTCTCTCCTTCTTTCTTTATGTTTCTTTGTTTCTGAAACCATTAGCTTATCCCACCATTTCCCTAAGCTGCTATCCGCATTTTTCCGTAGCTCGCCTCGCGGGTCGTTGCTCCAACTCCACCTACCTGCGACCGACGGTTACTCTTCGACGCACTTCATATCCCCCAGTGGTGGTATGTGCCGGGGGCACGGGCAATAATTTTCTTTAGGCGCGTAACCTTTTAAAAGTCGTGGACCCTGGTGTCGAGCTCAGATTTTTGCTCTCTTAGAACAACATGTTGATAAAAGCGACATTAAACCATTTCGTTAAAGAAGAACGCCTTCCATCTTCAAAAATCTAACATCAAGACTACCGCCTAACAAATAGAATGTTTGTGTGCCGAAAGACCTCGTAGAACATACTTTGGTGTTATCTCTTTTTCATTTAAACTAATTGATCAATGGGCACATCCTGAAGCTATATGACGCTCTATATTTTATGATTCGCAATTGATAAACTTCTAAAGGAGCAATAAATCCAACCCCCAACCTCCTCTCTAAGAGATATAGGAGCCAGTAACGGGCAATTAAAAACGATTCTTACAATACAACGCCTCCGCATCGTGATTTTTCTCTATCGGTAGTACACATCGCTCCCACATCCGGCATAAATCGTGAGATTATTAACCTTATAATTTAGGGCGAACCTCGCCTACCTTTGCCTCACCTGTGATAATAAGATATTTCTGGGTTTGTCGCGATCGACGGCCAGGATAATTCTATGTTGATTTTAAAGCGTTCGCGAACCTGTGATGTGCGTACACAAAAAAAATCAGCTAAAATATAATAATTAAATTACTATGGTGTATTTTAAAAGCTGTAATAACATCGCTCATATCGATTTATGGTGTCGATATTACTTTCACAACTTTATAATAGTATGCGAATTTTAAAACGTTTATTTAGGCAAATTGATTTTTAACCCCAATACCAAAACTTCCATGACCATCGAAGGCTCGATTTAAGGTGTATATTGCACAGATTTTTTTCATCCTTATTTCCCCTGAATGACAAACTAGGCTTTGCACGGAAATTGCTCGCAACATACCCGGATCAGCAATTATCAAAGTCCGTACTAAATGTCCTACCGCGATTGACGCGATGACACTTTTACCTGATCATCTTCACTGCATCTGGACTTTACCACCTAATGGCAACCGATGAGCAACTCGCTGGCGATTGCTAAAAAGTGAAGTAACCTCACAAGTAAGCTCCCAGTTACCGTTACATGCTAATTTAAGTGAATCAAGAATTAAACGTGGAGAACAGAATCTTTAGCAGCGGAGATTTTGGGAACATTGGATTCGCGATGAAACCGATTTTATACAGACTTTTGATTACATTTTTCGATGAACGGGTAAGCATGGATTCTGCGATCATGCCTCGGAATGGAAATATTCATTTTCATCGATTTGTCGCCCAAGGTGTTTACTCGTTTGAAAGGGACACTAACTGAAAATTTATTTCGCCGATAGAAGCTTGGCATGTTTGATTTGATTGGAAGATGCGTTACGCTGGCGCTAACACATCCTACACATCCTTAACGAGTAAAATTATGAATTTTTAATTTAAAATATCTCCACCCATTAATCGCCGATAGCGAATTTCCAATTCCTTCTTTAAACTTGGATAACTCTCTAAATTCGGGTCGCTTGCTATAATTTTTTCGGCGGCATCTCTGGCTAAATTCAATACTTCTTTATCCTCAACTAAACTCGCCAAAGCAAAATCAGGTAAACCCGATTGCCGAGTACCTAAAACTTCCCCTGGACCTCTAAATCTCATATCCATTTCTGATAAGAAAAACCCATCTTGTGATTGTTCTAAAACTCCTAACCTTTGTTTAGCATCGGGACTTTTACTACTACTCATCAGGAAACAATAGGACTTATCTTTTCCTCGACCAACCCGTCCTCGTAACTGATGCAATTGGGATAAACCAAAACGTTCGGCGTTTTCGATCACCATCACTGTCGCGTTAGGCACATCTACTCCCACTTCAATCACTGTAGTCGAAACAATAATTTGAGTTGACCTGTCCCGAAAAGCTGTCAGCGCCGCATCTTTATCTGCTGACTTCATTCGTCCATGCAATAAACCGATCTCAAATTCAGGGAAAATAGTTTCCGATAATCTTTGATGTTCTTCTACTGCAGCGCGGACATCCAGTTTTTCCGATTCTTCTACTAAAGGAAAGATAATATATGCCTGTCTACCTTGCACCACTTCCCGACGTATTACATTATATACCTTAGTGCGATCGCGTCCTGTTTTGACTGCGGTGGTAATGGCTTGTCTTCCTGGAGGTAATTCATCTACTTGAGAGACATCTAAATCACCGTGGAGAGTTAAAGCTAAAGTACGGGGAATCGGGGTTGCCGTCATATTGAGGACATGGGGAGATTGTCCTTTAGCGAGTAAGCGGGCTCTTTGTTGGACGCCAAAGCGATGTTGTTCATCGATCACCACAAGCCCTAATTTACTGAATTTTACTGGGTCTTGAATTAAGGCATGGGTGCCAACGAGTAAGGGTAATTCTCCTGTTTCTAGTTGGGAGTGAATTTCTCGGCGTTGTTTGGTTTTGGTTGAACCGGTCAATAACTCGACAGGAAGATGTAATAAATTGAACCAAGTGACTAATTTACGATAATGTTGTTCGGCTAACACTTCTGTTGGTGCCATTAAAGCAGCTTGATAACCAGACTGGATGGCAGCCAAGATAGCAAAGATTGCCACTACAGTTTTTCCTGCACCCACATCTCCCTGCACTAAACGATTCATGGGAGTGTTCGATTTTAAATCCGCTAAGATCTCATTGACTACTCGCTGTTGAGCATTGGTTAACTTGAAAGGTAATAGTTCTTGAAAGCCTGTAATTAATTCACCTGTCGGATTAAATGTCGCACTGACATGATCTTTTTTCAGTAATTGACGACGTTGCAAAAAACCTAACTGAAGATAGAAAAATTCATCAAACACCAAGCGACGACGGGCATGGGCAAGGATATCTTGATTAGAAGGAAAATGAATATTCGCGATCGCATATTGTAATTTAATTAAATCATATCCCTGACGAATCGCAGCGGGTAAAGGATCTTTTAACTGTTCGGCAACAGGTAAGATAGCAATAACCGATTTCCGCACTGTATCGGCGGGAACCCCTTCGCTTAAACTATAAACAGGAAGAATGCGCCCGACTTTAATCGATTCAATACTGGCTCCGGCACTATCTAAAACCTCAATCTCTGGTTTGTCTAAAGTTACCCCATATTTATTTTGTTTCACTAAGCCAGAAGCCGCCACAATCGAACCCACAGGGTATTTACGTTTATAACTTTCTTGCCAACCCCGATTCGCAAACCGAGGGCCACTAAAAAAGTTACTCAGAGTCAATCTTCCCGTAGGATCTCGCAAAACTAGCTGAAAAATTGTTAAATTCTTATTCTTAGGACTGTTAAAGCATTTACAGCTTTTGACAGTGCCAATTACTGTGCCTGTTTCCCCTGGTTCAAGATGGCATATCTGTACTTGACGAGCATAATCTAAATGTTCACGGGGATAGTAAAATAACAAATCTCGAACTGTATATAATCCCAATCTTTCGAGATAACTACCCTTTCCCCCAATTCCCACTACGGTATATAAAGCTTGATCGAGAGTAACAGGCTTACTGCTATAGGGACTAGCTTTAGTTTCGGCTGCAACAGATTTAGTACGAGGTTGTTTCGGCTTCGGCGGTGGTGAAGAATTAGTTACCGCAAGAGTTTTTTGTTGAGACAGAAAATTACGAGTACTGATAACCATCGTATGTCTTTGATTGAGAGACATTTCCGGATATTTAGCAAATTTTTGCGCCAAATCGTACCAGCGATCGCGTTCTTTACCTGGTATACTTTTAGGAGGCTTGCCCAAACTGAGACAGAGAAACTCACTAAAGCGATATTGTTTTCCCTGAATATCAGAATAACCTCGTTCCGCTTCTACCGCTAAAGCTTTCTGGAGTCTCACCCAATCTAAATTTTCATCCATTCTCCCCCAACTCCCTTGTCTCCCTTGTCTCCCTCATCTCCCCCTGCTCTCTAATTAGTCTTCATACCAACTAGAACGCCAAGCAGCATCTGCTTCTGCCGCAGCATGTTCATGTTTCTTTTCTTGATATGTTTTGTGCATTCGAGAGATTTTTTTTAGCAAATTGTGAATTTCATTTCTTTTGCCACTTAAAATAGGATCTGCAAATTCTATTTCTGTTAACTTGAGACGTAACAAACTAATATTGCCAAGATTTGCATTTGATTGTTTTTTTTGGCCTTTTTCTATTTCGACAACTAAATTTAAAATATTAGGAGTACTTTTAACTTTATTGCCCCGAGAATTACCATCAGCATTTTGTAATGCAATCTCTATAACTTTGGTCGGTAATTGCTGAGAAATTATGCCCATTTCTTGCAATATTTTGTTGGCTTTTTTCGATAAATTATCTATTGTCCTTCTGATTTGTTTTTCAATGCCTTTTTGCCAAACAATAAGATGCTGAGGATTGCTTAGATCAATTTCCTCTGACTCTTTTGATTCTGTATGCTCAGAACTATCACTTACCAACTCCCCGTCGTCATCTTCTATATTTTGCCTTTCAATACTAATTACTTGATCACCATTAATTACTATGGCGCTACTATTTTCTAAGACAATACTTTCTAGATTCTCAGATATGATATCCGATAGCTCATCCTTGGACTCAGAAGAATTTGCTTGACTCTCATCTTTTTGTTCTTGACTACTAGCTTTTTGCCCCATTTTATGTAGAGGTAAATTCTTCAGCATTTCGGCAATTAAACTTAGATCTGCCTGTTCGTATTTCGATTGAGAAGGTTGATATTTTTTCTTAAGTTCAGGTTTAATCTCTTTACCCAATTCCCGCAATTCTTGCTGTAGTTTTTGGCGTTGACCAAAACTTAGCTGTAAAAAAGATTCGGCATATATTTTAGTACAGAGTTGATAACCAGCCAAAATTAATTGTTTTTGTACCGATTCACTTAATAAATCTAAATAATCGTCGTAGGTAGTCTGAAGTTTGGTGGCAGTTTCAGCTACAGTTTTTTCTAATTCTTCTAATTCTTGCTTGACTTGCTGAATCGTTTTAGCCATATTAGCTCTGAGTTATCCGTGATCCTGGTATTCGTGATTAATTGGTTCTCCGTGATTAGTTTAACGATTATAACTGTAAAAGCCCATAGTTTCCCCTAGCCCATCGGAAAAGAGACAAGGAAGATAGGGAAGATGAGGGGGATGGGGAAGATTAGGGCAGAACTGTTTTATTCTCAACTAAGACAGCAGGAGAGCAGGTAGCGGGGAGCAGGAGATAATTTTTCAACCTATATACTCTATTTTGACGAAATTTGCGGTATATATTGTTGAGGACTAAACGATATTTTAATAGTTCCAGTTAATTGCACGATAACAGTCATTAAGTTTTTAAACTATGATCGGTTTTGACGGTTTTGACTCCCCTGTGAACAACGCTTGCTCTTGAAGTCGCCTTCTCGCCCTTGCGGAGACCCTTAGGGTAGAGCTTAGCAAACGCAAGCTTCAATGTTAAATGTCTATTTGGCTGTAGCTTTGGCTTTTTTTTGTTTTTTCTTTTCTGCTTGCTTAGCCCGTTTAGCTACTTGCTTAGCTGCTTTTTTCTCAGCTTCAATTTTTTGCTTTTCTTTGGCTTCAGCTTCAGCAATTTTGCTTAAATAATATTTATAATCTCCTGGATAAACGACTAATTCCCCTTCTTTGATTTCGACAATTTTGTTAGCTACTTGGGAAATAAAATAACGGTCATGGGAAACAATAATTACTGAACCGTCATAATTTTGTAATGCTTGCTCTAACATCTCTTTGGCAGGAATATCGAGATGGTTTGTTGGCTCATCTAAAATTAATAAATTAGCAGGAGTTAATAACATTTTTGCCAAAGCAACTCGGGCCTTTTCTCCTCCACTAAGAGCTTTAACTTTTTTGAAAACTGTATCGTCACTAAAGAGGAATCTCCCAAGTAAAGTTCGAACTTCTTCATTTTTCCAATCAGGAACTTCATCATGAATTGTATCAATAACAGTCTTTTCTAAATCTAGAGCTTCTGCTTGGTTTTGCTCAAAATAGCCAGGAATTACATTATGTTTTCCTAAACTAGCTATGCCGTCTTCAGGCTCTTCTAGTCCGACAATCATCCGTAATAAAGTCGATTTTCCTGAACCATTAGCTCCTAAAATAGCAACGCGATCGCCCCTTTCTATGGTTAATTCGGCACCTAAAAATAAAATATTATCGTTATAAGTATGGGTTAAATCTTTAATCACTACGACATCTCGACCACTACGAGGAGAAGCAGGAAACTGAAACTTGAGAGTTTTTAAATCAGATATTGGGGCATCGACTAATTCTATTTTTTCTAATTGTTTTTCTCTACTTTTCGCTTGAGTACTTCTGGTGGCACTAGCACGGAATCGCTCCACAAATTGTTGTTGCTTAGCAATCTCTTTTTGCTGTCTTTCATAGGTTGCCGACTGAGATGCTCTAGCTTCTTCTTTCTGTAAGAGATAATTAGAATAATTCCCCAAATAAGTAGTAGAAACTCCCCTTTCTGTTTCAACTATTTTGGTACAAAGGCGATCGATAAATTCCCGATCATGGGATACTATCACCATCGGAGTATTGACTCCTTTGAGATATTTTTCTAGCCATTCAATAGTTTCTAAATCCAGATGGTTAGTCGGCTCATCCAGTAATAATACATCGGGTTCTTGCAGCAGTATCTTACCCAAACTCATCCGCATTTGCCAGCCACCACTAAAAGAGCTTACCAGGCGATCGCCATCTTCGGGCTCAAAGCCAATTTCTGGTAATATCTTTTCAATCTGGGATTCTAATGCATAGGCGTCTAAGGCTTCTAATTTACGGTGTAGCTTATCAAGTTTGTGAATTAATTTATCAAGTTGTTTGGCTTCAGCCGTATCCATTTCGTGATGGACTTGATTGATCTGCTGATGAACTTCGTTAACTTCAGTGAATACTGTCCAAAATTCCTCTCTTACAGTGCGAGTTGGCTCGACTTCAAATTCTTGGGTAAGATAGGCAATACGTAAACTTTCAGGACGAACCACCTCTCCTGATGTGGGTTCTACCTCTCCCATAATAATTTTTAACTGGGTAGACTTGCCTGCTCCATTAACTCCTACTAAGCCAACTCTCTCTCCTGGCTTAACTTCCCAGGTAACATCTTTGAGTACTTCTCCTGTGGGGTAAATTTTGCTGATGTGTTCGAGTCGTAGCATCAAGAGTCTCCTGGTCGGTAAAGTTTTATGGCTAATTGTTACCAAATATTATATTAGCCTAAGAAGAAGGAAGATAGGGGAGATGGGGAAGATGGGGAAGATGGGGAAGATGGGGAAGATGGGGAAGATAGGGGAAGATGGGGAAGATAGGGGAGATGGGGAAGCAGGGGAAGATAGGGAAGCAGGGGAAGATAACGCCTATTACCTTTTAAACCGCGTCCAGATAGAAAACTGGAGTTTTAATAGAAAGGAGTCAGGAACCAGAAGCCAGGAGTTAAGCGTTCCAAGTTCAAAATATTGACATTTTCAAAACTACGGGTTTCAAAGTAGACGCGGTTTAAGAGAGTAATTCGACTAATGGTTGCGTGATCCAATTTAAACCGACAGTTAACTGATGTTTGAGAGTGGGTAAGCGATAAAGATAAATTAGACGACGGGCAATATAGGCTAAAGACCCATCCAATTGTAACCCCAAACCACTCAAAGACGCACTATCTACTCCTAATGCCATCATTTCTCCTAAAGCTTGATAACGGAAAGGTAATAGGGGTTTATGATTGATTTGTGCCCAAATATTCCAAGCACAATAGTCAGATTGCTGGAAAGCGACTTGAGCCGTTGCCGGAAGAATATTTCCCTCCTCATCTCGACATTCTGCAATATCTCCTAAAGCATAGACATCATCATTATCTAATACTTGTAGCGTATTTTGAATTTTTAGTAATCCGCGATCGCTTTTCTCTAGGTTCAGTTGTTCTGTAAGAGTCGAAACCTGATTGCCCACTGTCCATAAAACCAAGTCTACAGGAATCGTATCTACTTGCCCTTTATAAACCAGATCAATTTCCTCAGCCTCGACTTTTGCTACTTCAGTTTCTAAATCTAACCAAATTTGACGTTCTTCCAAAGCTTTCAGTGCCGTTTTACGATTAAAATCAGTAGCATGATCTAAAATCTGCGTTCCACGATCTATAATTCTTACTCGTCCCTTTTCCCCTAGACGATCTGCTACCTTACAAGCTAATTCGACTCCACTATAACCACCACCGACAATGGCAACCCGAATTTTATCTAAATTAGAGTCTTCTAACAGTCTTAATTTTTCTATGATGCGATAGGCATCTTTGAGACTGCGAAAGGGAATCGCGTTGGTGAGTGCGCCAGAAACTTTATCTAAAGGTGTTTTTCCCCCTGTAGAAATCACCAGTTTGTCGTAATGGACAGTTAAAGAGTTATCTACGGTAACTTGTTTACTATCTAGATCGATATTGGTTACCGCTCCTTGACGAAAGATAATCCCTGTATGAGCCAAAACTTCTTCAAACGGCGGTGCAATTTCCCAACTTTGGATTTCTTCGGTAATTAATTCGTATAGTAGCGGAGAAAATAAAAAGCGATCGCCTTTATCGATCAGAGTTATTTCTGGTTTATCTTCTATTTCCCAAGGTAACTCATGAAGGCGTAAGGCTGTATACAAACCACCAAAGCCACCTCCGACAATACAGATACGTTGTTTTTTAGTCATTTTACTCACAGATTAGGGAGTGGAGGATATTTCTTCAGTGACACTCATTATTCATGATAGTAAAAATGCTCGGAGATCTCTATTACCGCTGCGCGGAAGTAATAAATTAGAAAATTTTAGGAACTTCAAGAGAGATTACGCGATCGCTAAATTCAAGCTGCGATCGCAATCTTGTAGCGAATTTCTAGATTTTCAAGCAATAAAATAGAACAAGAAGTAATAACTGCTAACCCAAGGAATATATTGTAGATTCCACAGTTGTATAGGTTGCAACAATAATGGCTGAACTCAAACTCAGATCGAAAGATCCAGATTTCCTCAGAAGAATTATTCAAAGTGCTTTGTCAGAAAGATTACAAACTGTCACAGCAGGAATAAAAAAACAGAAGAACGTCTTCAAGAATTTGAAACCAAGTATCAATTATCAACAGAGGAATTTATAACCCGCTTTAATAATGATGAATTCTCCCATAGTTTTGACTTTGATGAATGGATCGGAGAATCTCGAATGTTGACACATTTACAACAAACAAAAGAGTCCATAGAGGAGATTGATTTTGTTAATTGAAGATTATTTTCAGCAGATTCAGCTTTTAATTGAATCCTCGGGAATAATCCAAATATTTAATAATAAGTTGATTGTCCAACCAAGCAGTTTCTTATTTTGGTTACAATTTTAGATATCATAATATGATTATTCAAAAAAAAGATGGAACATGCTGGTGCTGGAGAAGTTTCTGCTAGAGAGGCGGTAACTATTCGTTTTCCAAGTGATTTGCTTGCTCAAGCTAAACAGCTTAAAAAAGACAAAGAATCTTTCAATGAGCTAGTCATAAAAGCTCTAGAACAGGAGGTAAGGCGACGAAAGGCAATGATTGCCCACCAAAGCATATTAGCCAGACGCAACAAAATTAAAGCGAGAACTGGCATTCAGCCAGAAGCGACTGCTCTGATTCAGAGTCTCAGAGAAGGCGAGGAACGGCGTGACTAAAGTTTTATGTTTAGATACCAACGTTTTGGTTTCCTACCTTGTTGCTGATGAAAACTCACCCCAAGCAGATGCTCTTGTTCTAGAAGCAGTTTTGGGGATTGCCCGTTTAGTTATTCCTGCTTTTGCCTGGGCAGAAGTAGGGTCAGTCTTACGTAAAAAAGTCAGGATGGGTTTACTGACAATAGATGAAGCTCAAGGTTGTTATGAAGACTTCAATAATCTCCCTATAGACTACATCAATGAAGAATCAGTTAGAGCTAGATCTTGGGAATTAGCCGAGCAATATCAACTACCAACACTCTATGATGCTGCGTTTCTAGCTTGTGCTGAGAGGGAATCTGCTGAATTTTGGACGGCCGACAAGGTGCTATTGAGAAAGCTATCGCCCTGTCCCTCTTATGTAAATCAACTAAGAGAATAGTAAAAGAGAAAATAAAAAGCGATCGCCTTTATCAATCAGAGTTATTTCTGGTTTCACTTCTGCTTCAGTAGGTAACTCATGAAGGCGTAAGGCTGTATACAAACCACCAAAGCCACCTCCGACAATACAAATTCGTTGTTTTCTAGTCATTTTACTAACAGATTGAGGGAGTGGGAAGATTTCTTTAGTGACACTCATTATTCATGATAGTGAAAATAATCGGCGATCTCTAGTAGGTCATTAAGTTTGACTTGAGAGATTAAGATACAAATGCCACTGCGCATAAGTAGTAAGGAGATTTCTAGCACATTGACGTAGGGGCGCATCGCGATGCGCCCCTACAGGTATAATAATCAATTGGGAAAGCTATCGCCCTGTCTCTCTTGTGTAAATCAACTATAAGAAAAGAATCGTAAAGGAGAAGATAAAAAGCGATCGCTACTACTCCGCTCAAGATTGTTCTTCTCTTCATTAGTTATGCCTCAGGGTTTTGCTCTTTCTTAAAAACGCTTTCACTGCTCTGAATTCCCCAGATAACGCAAGCCTTTAAGGAAAGTATACTTTTTGTTGAGATATCACTGATTTCAAATATAAGTTTTTTGCCTAACGGAAAACAATTATCTAATTCAGGTTAATCTAGAATCTCCAGAGATTTGGCAAATTCATGGTCAACGTTTTGCCTCCATGACCCAGAAGAAGACCCTATTGAAAATATTTGGTCAAAATTACGTTATCTTTTTTCTAACTACTATAAATTTCAGGTTGCTGAACTCCTGATGATTAATCTATCTTTGGACACCAGTTGGTTTTATTTGCTGGGCATTCATTGTCTTAATGGTACATTGGCGGCTATCGTTGCTAACTACAAGGGTTACAATTTCCTCAAGTGGCTACTTTACGGTTCGCTGGGGGGCACAGTTAGTCTAGTTTGGGCGATTTTTTTGCCCAAAAAGTAACTAAATATCAAGGATTTCCCCTCCTGAGCAATGAAAACGTTAGATTGTAGAGAAGAAGCTCGATTTCATAGGGATTATGTGGGAAGCGGGACAGGTTATTAGAGATCGCTATCAGTTACGAGAGAAATTAGGCAATAATACAGGCAGACAAACTTGGCTAGCTCAGGATTTAGAATCAGAAACCTCAGAACTCGTAATCGTTAAGTTACTAACTTTTGGTGGGAATATCCAATGGGATGATGTCAGGTTATTTGAGCGAGAAGCCCAAATTCTTCAACAATTAAATCACGCTCAAATTCCTAGGTATAAAAACTATTTTTCTATCGATGATAGTACTCTTTGGTTTGGTTTAGTTGAAGAATATATTTCGGGGAATTCTCTCAAACAATTATTAGAAAAAGGGACGAGATTTGGGGAAGCAGAAATTATTAATATAGCCCAAGAAGTTTTACAGATTTTAGTTTATTTACATAGTTTCAATCCTCCTATCTTACATCGAGATATTAAGCCAAGTAATTTATTGATGGGAGATGATAATAAAATTTATTTGGTTGATTTTGGTGCAGTGCAAGATAGTTTTGCTTCTGAAGGTACGACCTTTACCATAGTAGGAACCTATGGCTATGCACCATTAGAACAATTTGGGGGAAAAACTGTTCCCGCTTCTGATTTATATGCTTTAGGCGCTAGTTTAATTCATTTATTAACTCGAACTGCCCCTAGCAACTTACCAAATAAAGATTTAAAAATTCAATTTCGCGATCGCGTTACCGTCAGTCCTCAATTGTCTAATTGGCTAGATAAAATGATCGCTCCTGCGGTGGAAAGACGTTTTCAAACTGCAATTAGCGCTTTAAAGTATTTGCCTGAAATCTCAGAAGATTTATACCAGATTAATCCAAATAATTCTGATTTAAAATTGGATGATTTAACAAATTCTAATTACACTAACAAGCCAGTTGGTAGCGATATAAAAATCAAAAAAGATTCTGGTTTTATAGAGATTATAATCCCTGGACAAGGATTTACTAAGCTTAATAATTTTGTTGTTAAGTTAGTTGAAAATGTTAATAAATTTATTCCTCTACTTGTGGCAGGAGGAATTATGATTTTAATTTCAAGAGGAACAATAATCTTATTATTAAAAATGTTTATCTATCCAATAGCACTCCTTACTTTTATTATTTTTATACTAGTTGATCCTGACTTTCGCCACCTGTTTATCACGACTACAATAAGGTGCGATCGCAAACAATTTTCCATTATCAATAGCTTTTTGGGTTTTACAAACATTCACAGAGGGATAACCTCAGCAATTAACGATATTTCTATTCACTATGTTTCTCAAAATAGAAACCGAAGTAATTTAAAAATAGATTCTCTGATTATTAATACTAAATCTACCTCAAAATTACATTCTAATAATACTTTTATATTAGGACAAAATTTAAGTGAGCCAGAACTGCTTTGGCTAGCTCAAGAACTTCGTAACTGGCTCAATAATAATGAACAACTACCAGAGAATATTAACGATTTGGCAAAAAAATTAGATTCTACTGAATCTCAAATGTAGAACTAACATTTTAAAACTTCTTAAATTGTTAAGGTTGTAACAAGACCTGGGGAGTGTCAATCTTACTGATGAATATGGAATCGGTTCATTCGTTGATTACTTTTTTCTAAAACTTTTTGCCGATAATCTTCTAGTTCTTGAACTATGGAATCGAGCTGCTGCTGCAAATGAACAAGTTTATTGATTCGACTTCTTAAACCATTGAGATCTGTTTTGAGCAAACCAGTCTGATGTTTCTCAATCTCTCCTTTGGGACCATAAAGTCGATATTCTCTTTCCCACTTGGCTAATTGATCTTCCCAGTAATGAATTAAGTGAGAAATGTCTTTACTTCTTTCCATACAATAAACTCCTTTAAATTAAATATACAAAGAGAGATTAACGCGATCACCCTCCAGAATTACGTAAAGTATAAGTTTGACAATTTTTTTTAAATATTTCTATAATCCTATAATCCTATAATTCTATTAATTTGGATAGGTCGAAAACCCCAGCCTTTAGGGCGATAGAATTCTTTTTTTAATCTTTACTTTGATTTTTGACTGATAAAATTCGACACAGCAATATTTCTACGATGCAAAATGTAAAAGTTTTTTGAAGCGATCGCTAATTTTTGAAGCGATCGCTAATATGATTCAAGAAACAATTATCGTCGGTTAACTTAACTTGATCTTTCAAATTTGCTCTGGAGTATCAGGTGAAAAATCTCTTCCTCGATCTATTTTTTTAGTCTCTAAATCAAGATCGTTTAAGCCACTAATTTGAATGCCTATCTCAGTACCAGCCTTTTGCAACTCTTTCTGAAAAGCTAGGATATTATTTCCATAGCCGCATTGCTGTGTGGCAGTGTATAAACCTGATTTGGCATTGGCTTGAGCGCAGTCAAGTAGCTCGATTCCGTGAAGTTTTTTAGGTAATTTCATCATATGTTCTGAGTTGTAATGGCATGCATTGAAGCCAAGGAAATATAAAACTATTGCCTGTCCTGGTGTACGTCTCCTAGTCAGCATTCCCCACATTCCGCAATTCGAGGGCAAGCGAGGATAAGTGCCGCATAGTTTGGTACAAGCCCCATGAGCAACTTTTGTCAGAAATGCTGAATCCGAAGGAGGTCTGACCGCTTCCTTAGCGGAAACCCTTCGGGTAGAGCAGACCCTTCGGGTAGAGCTTCGCAAGCGCAAGCGTAAGCGTAAGCACAAGTCAAAATCCCGCTATTGCCTCTTAAAGCCCTTGGAAAATTAACTTACAGCAGCAATAGTAGTTGGCATAGGAGGTTGTATCTTGTCTCCAGAACGCGATCGATAAAGCTCTGCTAATCTTTGCTCGTACTGAGATAAATCCTCTTTGATTTCGTCAAAAATAGCAACTGTCAGTGGATCGGTAAGTTGGTGGCACAGATGGTAGGTGTCAATGACCCCTGTTTGAATATCTCCCAAAGCACGACGCAAAATTGACATTTCATCGCTCGACTGTAACAAGCTA
This sequence comes from Xenococcus sp. MO_188.B8, assembly GCA_030065615.1. Classification (GTDB taxonomy): domain Bacteria; phylum Cyanobacteriota; class Cyanobacteriia; order Cyanobacteriales; family Xenococcaceae; genus Xenococcus. The sequence continues at coordinate 14,733 of JASJDR010000145.1, forward strand.
TTTAAGGCAGCATAGGTTTCACTACCTACTGCTTGCCAGCTGACTCGTTCGTTAAAGGCATCATAAAGACGAGTTTCTAGTGACTGAACATGATTTTGTTTGGTGTTGCTAATTTCTTGCAAGATCTGGCGTAGTTCTTTATCTATAGCTCGATAGCTATATTGTTTGAAAGCCTCTAAAGTGTAGCGTTCACCAATAATTGCCGTATTCAGAGCATTAACGATATCTCTCCTGCTAGAACCTCCCCAATTTTCTGCCAATTTCCACCAATCAAAACTATGGTCTTGATGATCGGCAGGGGTTTCCTCTTTAATTTCTAACTTAAGATATTTAAGGAGACTATTGGTTAAAATAGCTATATCACCAGGTCGTCTCGCTGTAAGAAGATTACCATCAACGACTACAGGTCCTCCGATATAGTTAGCTCCCGCATTCTCAATATCCTTACGAATCGACTGTAAACTAGTAACTCTCTTGTCTTGTAAGCAATCTGTTTCGATTAGGACTTGTATGCCATAACCAACTACAGCGATCGCTTTTTCTTGAGCAATTGCATCAGCGATCAAACTGACGACAAAAGGATTAGCTCGAATATTGCCCACCGGAATTACGAACCCTTCAAAGTCAGAAGCTCGAACTTCAGTAGCGGTATCGTTTGGTTTACAGGAAACGTTACCTCGTTTGCCGTGATATTCCTCGTTCATCCTAGAACCAACTATTGTTACTTTAGCTCCAGCTTGCTTAAGTGCTTGGTAGGGAACTTGGAACAAAAAATCTTCAAACTGATTCTCCATCAGAATTGCAACTCGTTTGGAACTAGTTTTGTTTGTAGATACCATATTGTTTACCTACTGAATTCGGCTTGGAAATTTAGAGCTGTTAGGGAGATCAAGGAGATGGCAAAAATGGGAGAGAAACCAAAATTAAACCCTAATACCTCTCTCGCTTAAAAACTGAGATAATTATGACAGCCCTCAACGGAGATATATTTTTAACATAAAACAAAATCTTGAGGAACTTGTGAGGAATTTACTGGGGGAAAGTGAGTTTATTAAGTTATTAAGAATAAGTAATCATAATAGCTTCGCTACAAAAGTACTTAATCACTAAAATCGCTATTTAGTTGACCTTTCACAGAATCTGAGTTGCGTTTTGAATGCGTCCAAGCTTACCGGAAAAACAACTCGAAGATACCAGAATAAATACTAGGAGAACTAGTAAAACATTACATCGGTAAAGATAGAATTGAACTTCTCGAACGCACCAATGAAATAATCGGAATGAATAGTAAAGCCTCATAATTCTTCTTTCTTCACAAGTTCTTCAAGATATTTTCTTATAAATAAGGTGGCTAGGTAGGCTTATTTCTAAAAGTACGGATTAATGTTCTGAAGCTTTAAACAGACGGGAGGATAGGCATGAAAGCAGCCGACATTATGACCAAAGAAGTTTTGATGATTCGCAGTTCAGCGACAGTAGCACAAGCGATCGCCTTAATGCAAAACAAAAAAATACGTTCTCTGATTGTCACCCCCAATGATGAGGGAGATGCCTATGGCATTGTTACCGAAACAGATATTGTTTATGGAGTTACAGCAAGAGGAAAAGACCCGGAACAAGTCAGGGTTCATCAAATAATGACTAAACCTTGTGTGGCCGTTAATCCCGATCTGAGTATCGCCAATGTTGCTCGACTATTTGCGGAAACTGGGATTCAAAAAGCACCTGTAATTAAGGACCAACTGGTGGGGATCATCTCTGTAACTGATATTCTCATGAAAATCAAAGTAACACCATTATCCTCTAAAGATATTCTGTCACAAAGAATTGGAGAAGCTCTTTTGCATAGTCGTATCTGCCGTGATGCAGAAGAACAAATAGCCCAAGAATCTGCAATTGCTTGGGATGTACTCGAACAACTACAAGCAGAAAGCAATCTTACTGGTTAGGACTGGGGATTTTTAAAAGGATGAGGGCTGAAGGATGAGGTAATAGGTAACAGGTAACATCCTCATCTTCCCCATCTCCCGAAACCTTATCCCCTAAAACCTAACCCTCATTTCCACACCATTACCTTAATGTTGCCAGAACGATGCCAAGTTTAGAATCCCCTCAAGGAAACAACTTTGAAGAAATCGAACATACCGCCGATTGGGCTTATCGAGTTAGGGGAAAGAATTTAGCCGAATTATTTATTCAAGCTGCTAAAGGTCTATACACTCTGGTGGGAATGCAATTAACTTCAAAAGCTAAGATAACCAAGTTAATTCAAATGCAAGGGATTGATCGCGAAGCTCTTTTGGTCGCATGGCTCAATGAATTGCTCTATTTACATGAAAGTGAAGGTTTAGGATTTGAGCAACTAGAAATCCAAGAACTTGATGAAACAAACTTACGAGCCAAAGTCACTGGTGCACCTACCCAACAATGGCTCAAGGATATCAAAGCAGTAACATATCACAATTTAGCGATTCACGAGACAGCATCTGGGTTAGAAGTCACGTTAGTATTAGATGTGTAAGGAAAAAAGTAGTCAGCGGTACTCCGCCGTCCCCATTCGAGGATAAATAAAACGACGGAGCCTGTCTTGGGCAGCATTCCCTTGCGCGACGCGAAGCTAGTCCTTTAGGGTCTTTCGCCGACGCGGGGTCTGCCCGCTGCGCTGACCTCATTCCGCGGTCACAATATAAAATGACGAGCGACCCCGCTAAACCTTGCAGGAGAAGGGGCAATGAAGATCAGAAAACAAGATTTACAGCGCATTGATGATTATGTTTGGGCAATTCCGACATCTTTCCATCCAGAAATGAAGATACCCGTCTGGATATTTGCTGACGAAGAATTATTGGAAGATGCCCTCGGAGATTTATCACTTACCCAGGGAGTTAACGTTGCTTGTCTTCCTGGTTTGGTAGGACATGTAGCGATTATGCCTGATGTTCACCAAGGCTATGGGATGCCTATCGGTGGCGTCATGGCAGCAAAAGTACCAGAGGGAATTATTTCTCCAGGAGCAGTCGGTTACGATATCAACTGTGGTGTCAGGGTTTTAGCCTCATCCATTGAATATCAGAGTGCTATACCTTATTTAAATGATTTAGCTAGTACTTTATATCGTAACTGCCCTAGTGGAGTGGGAAAAGGTGGTAGTCTGCCCCTATCTGCCGAGGAATTTGATCGCGTTTGTCGTCAAGGTGCGCGTTGGGCATTAGATAAAGGCTATGCCAGCAAAGAAGATTTAGACAGAACAGAGGAATTTGGCTGCTTGGAAGGAGCTGATCCAGCTAAAGCTAGTGAAAGAGCCAAAAAAAGAGGAAAAGGTCAATTAGGTACCCTAGGAGCAGGTAATCACTTTCTGGAAATAGATCTAGTCGATCAGGTGTTTGACTCTGAAGCAGCAGCAGTCATGGGTTTAGAAGAAGGTTGCCTTGCCGTGCAGATTCACTGTGGTTCTCGTGGTTTTGGACACCAAATCTGTACTGACTATGTTCAGGATTTTCAATGGGCAGTGATTAACTATGGCATTAAATTACCTGATCGCGAATTAGTTTGCGCCCCCTTTGATTCCCCCGAAGGACAGGCTTACTTAGCAGCCATGAAAGCAGCAGCTAACTATGCTTTTGCCAACCGTCAGGCATTAGCCTATCATGCGCGCCGTAGCTTCCAAGAAGTATTTGGTTCTCAAGCAGGAGCCGAACCATTGCGCCAAGTTTATGATATTGCCCATAACATGGCAAAAGTTGAAACTCATCAAATTGAAGGATCAGAGCAAACCGTTTGCGTCCATCGTAAAGGAGCAACGCGAGCCTTTGGCGCAGGATTTGCGGGGTTACCAATAGAATATCGTCCTTTCGGTCAACCTGTTCTGGTTCCTGGTTCCATGGGAACTGAAAGTTGGATTCTTCTGGGGACAAAAGCCAACGATGAACTTTCCTTTGGCTCAAGTTGTCATGGTGCTGGACGGGTGATGAGTCGCCGACAGGCAAAACGTACCATTAGAGGCGATCGCCTAAGAGAACAACTAGAACATGAAGGGATTAACATTCGCGCTGGCTCAATGCCTGGACTAGCAGAAGAAGCTCCCCAAGCCTATAAAAATGTTAGCCGAGTAGTAGAAACAGTCAGTAAAGCTGGTATTGCCCATAAAGTAGCTCGTTTGCGTCCGGTAGCGGTTGTTAAAGGATAAGGGCAAAATTCAAGGGAATAGTGAGGAAATGGGGTTGGGTACTTACCTACGCCGTTAGGCGCTGTTTACTAAAAAAATTATCTTCTTCTCCACCAAATAGTCCCAGCAATAGCAAAACCTAATAAAGGCATAATTCTGATTGCTATCCAACTAATAATTCCTGCTTGTAAAGGAGATAAATTGATTCGACGATCTGTTTGTTCTCGGGGACTCATCGAAAGAATTGGCTCATCTTCTCCTGTTAACCAATCAACAGAATTGAGAAAAATATCCCCATTTAACTGTTGTTGAAACCAACCATTAGTCGCAAAATTACCATTCCCAAAAATAATCATTTTAGAATCAGAGTCTGATATCTTACGGGTCAGCGCAATCCCGATATTTAAAGGGCCAGGAATATCTTCTTGACTATTAAAAGTAATTTCCTCTTCAGCTAAATTACTTTCTGCCCAAGTATTTTCACTACTAATAATAAAAGGAACTGCTTGAACATTGTCTTTTTCAATAATTTTTAAAGGACGAGATTCAGGAAAAATTGAAAGACCATTACCAAAATTTTTAGTAATCGGATGATCTCCATAACTCGTAATTAAAGATACGCCATAACCAAAGTTTATAATGCTTGCTTGATTAGAAAAATCAATAATTAAACGATTATCTAATTTAATACCATAACTATCCAAAATTGGGGTTAAACCGGAATCGCTATTGGGAAGCAACATTAATAAGAGATTTCCGCCATCATTCAGATAGTTTTGTAGAGCAGTAATTTCTTGGGGAAATAGTTTTCTTAGGGGCTTTGCGATCGCGATTAAAGCTGCATTATCAGGAATTTTTTTACTAGTAGCTAAGTTTAAAGGCTCAACTATATAACCTCGCTCTTCTAACTCGGTAATTGCCTGAGTAAAACCTCCTTCAACCTGATCCAATTCTAGTTCGCCATGTCCCTGTAGAAAATAAATATAGGGATTGTGATCACGTTTTATATTAGCAATAGCATTAGTTAATTGTATTTCTGAAAGACTTTGTCCTTGGCGCTTATCTATAATTGCAACTAGTTTTTTCTTATCTTGACTTTCTAAATAAACTTCAGCTAATCCTCTGGAAGATTGAACTCTAAATTGTTCAGCTAATCCAATTTCAATTTCTGGATCTACGACTTGAAACTGAAAGTTATTACTGTAATTACGATAATTTTCTAATAAAGTGATAGTTCCCAAATCTATATCACTGTCAAATACCCAAACTTTTAGAGGTTGTTCTAAATTTTGGATAATTTCTTGAGATTGAGCAGCCAGAGTAAAAAGTTTATTTTCTGTCAAATCGAAACGCCAATTATACCCTCCAACAATAAAATTAATTAACCCGACAATGATCAAAACTGCTACTGTACTAATCAAAGCATTAGCGCCTGCTTCAGTAGAACGTTTTTGCCAAAAATTTTGTTGTTTTTTGCTGGCTAAACTTAAGGTAATAATAGCGATGGTAATCCCAATAGCAATTAGTATTGTAAGAAGAATCAGCCAACTTGAAGTAATCAACCCTAACATTGTTACTGCTATCACAAAAATTAAAGCCAATAAATATATTGTGTTTCTTATCATATGCACCTTAATAGGGAATGGGGAATGGGAAATGCGGATTAGGCATTAGGGATTTGAGCGAGCGTAACTAAGTTTAGATTTGTACCTTATGAATTTGCGAACCAAATTGTCTCTGATTTGATTGCTAGAAGAAATACTTCATTAAATATACAGTTTTAACCAAAATTAATAACTAACGATGATATCTCATTAGCATTAGAGTCAGATTCTGAAGCAAAAACTCAAGCAGAACAGGACACACGGACAAACGAATTAAGAGTGGCAGACGGGAATGAATCGGACGGAGGAGTATTTGCTAGCTTAATCCGAGACTTTACATAAGAATGGAATATCGATAAGCTCTTTGTTGCTGATGCGGCACTCTATAGTACAAACAATATCAAACAAATCCCATCATTGCGATGCTTATCAAGGTTTCCAGGTACGATTAAAGTCATTTTTGCCTATATCAAGTCTTTTCTGACTTCATAATCTTCCAAGTCGTGAAATTGAAGCAGCCTTACAATCGGCGAGAGCAAAAGAACCTTTGCCCAAAAATCTTTGATGGCGAAAAGGAAGCTTATTTAATTGCAATCGCTTGTAGTAAAACGCCAACAGGCAAAAGCAATTGGACGCTTCAAATGCTAGCGGATAAGATGGTAGAACTTAACATAGACTTTTTGTCCCAAGTGAGAGAAAAAGAAAAGGAACTTGAAAATGGAAATCAATCAGGATAGTGAAATTCTTATATTAGATTTTGACCATACACTATTTCTCTCGAATTCAACTGAAGAATATCTCGATTCAGCAAGACCCAAAATTTTATGTGCCTTGTTACTAGCCTTCCTTGAAGGCTTAAAACCATGGAATCTATTCCCTGGTGAAAACAAGAGATTTGTTCATCGTGATGCAATTCGCATTATAGTTGTTTCTACTCTCTTGCCCTGGACATATTTTTTGTATATTTTCCGTATCAATTGTCTTTTAAAAGAATATTTAAATTTAGAAATAATAAATACAATTTCATCAAAAGAATGGAAACAAATAGTTATAGCAAGCAATGGTTTTGATTTAATTATTAACCCCATATTGAGAAAAATTGATATTGATTTTGATATGGTTTTGTGCGCCAAACTATATCCTGCAGAAGATGCTATTAGGAAGATTGGTAAAAAGTTATTTCTTCAAAATAAATTAGGTTCAAATGAATTAATTAAAGCAACCTTTTTTACTGATAATACAGAAGATAAAAAATTGATAGGTGTGGTTGGTGATCTTAAATTCTATGAATGGCAACAAGCTAAGCATTTTAGAGCTGGGCAGGATACATATATACCCTTTGTTTATACAGAAGGTTCAAACCGAGGGAATAAGAATCATGTCATCAATACAATAATTCTAACTGATTTTTTAATCATTCTTCTAGCTTATGCTTTTATTACGCCTATTAGCACTCAATTAATTTTGTCTCTTTTTCTTTTAGTTTTTTCATTTTGGTGTATCTATGAGACAGGTTATTATGAAAATGATTCTTATGAACTAAGATATGAATCAAGCCCTAAGAAAAATAATAATATTGATAAACTAAAAAGTATTAAAAAACTACAAAATTATCCAATAGAATTTAATGCCTGGATATGGGCATTATTGTCTGGTTTTCTAGGTTTATTTTTTCTTGATTCTTCCCATGATTCCTATCAGTTAACAATAAATTTATTAATCTGGCTTGGATGGCTTGTGACTATTCGAGTGATCTTCCGAATTTATAATTATTGTCAACTTCGTTTGAGAATGCTAATTTATCCTATCTTACAACTTTCACGTTTGACTGGACCTATCTTATTTTTGCCAACCAATTTTTTGGGTATTTTTCTAATTACTTCTCAGGTTGTTAGTCGATGGCTTTGGTATCTTGTCTATCGTGCTGGTGGAGATCCTAAAGATGTTTCACATCACTTTGTTCGAGATCTGGTTTTTATCGTCCTCGTGATTGGCTTAGCCATAGTCCAAAAAGATCCTAATGTTTTTGTATCTTGGCAACTAGCATTGATTTTACTTTGGTCTATAGCCAAAGGATATGGTCAAGTCTTTTTTAATGTTATTGGAGGTGCTATTAAGAGCTAATGTCTTGATCTTTAGCTTAAATGACTTGGGATACAGCCAATCCCTCTTAAGTTGTCGGAGATATGCCAAGAAGGACCAGCGGGCGCATTCGCGCAAAAACCTACGGTTTTGCCCGTTGATGGAAAGCTTTTCTTTTTTTAACGCAGTGCAAAAGGGAGCTACAATGCCAGTGGCTACTCTGAAGTAAATGCTGTAGCCTAAGATCTTAATGGCGTGGAGAGAATCCCTTTTTTATGGTTATTCCCACAGTTTTTGACCCTAAAACTCGGACGTATTTATCCTCAATAAGCGGGTAAGAAATCGTTCGTTTCTTTCCACACAAAAACCTGTCAGCCTGTTTTAGCAACACTTATACCCTCTTTCAGAGAGTGATAAGGGGATGAGGATTATTCATAACCGTAGGTTTCTGTTCAAATGAGCCCGCTGGTCCTTAGAGTGCGGATCAGTGCCCAATAAGCGATCGCCTGGGGTCTGGGTTCGAGGTAGTTACTGCAGAACATACCCCAGCGCCAGGTTCTCCACTTCTTTTTATGTTTGAGCCATTTTGCTTCTCTGCTGGAGTTACCCAAAGTAAACCATTGCAGGTGCTGACCACCAGCAATTTGCAAGTAAATATGTTTTTTCA
>JASJDR010000024.1 GCA_030065615.1 Xenococcus sp. MO_188.B8
CCAAAACTATGAAAAAGATTACCGCCAGCACGCTCTCCTTCTTGGATTGTAAAATCACTTCCGTCAACATCAACTGTAGTGTTAGTGGTGCCATCGGGAGTAACTTGTGCCGTAGCTGATGTTAAGAAAATGCCTTGACTAAGAGTACAGTAAGCCAAAGATAGTAATAGCGATAATCTCTGTTTCATCTTGTCACTTCTCCACCAGCTCGATAATTCAATTTGGGTTTCCGTAATTATACAGAGAGTGACTTTGATGAATAGCTATGCTTTAATTCTATTGACAGAAATTTACTTAATTTGAAATAAAAATTTATTTATCTTATCTCAACCCCAAGCCACAAAAAAGCGATTGCATTTGAAATTTGCAGATAAAACTATCTTTTACCTAGCATTCAGCTTGTCTTTAATACTAATAAGTCTCCTTGGGATCTCAAGCAGATTTTGCATAATATTGAGCTTTTCGGTATAGCGCTACGCACAAGTCCTAAAGGATACCGCTGCCCCTTCGGGTAGAGCTGCGCAAGCGCATATCAAAAGTCACCCACCCCTGACTCAACCCACCCCCAGCCCCTCCAAGGAGGGGAGCAGGAGGAGAAGTCAAAAGCGCCTAGACCCCGCGCCGCCTACAGGCGCTTGCCCAGCTTGGTGTTCTGGGTTTATCCAGAGCACCAAGCTTTAGGTCAACTCAATGGTAACTTTCGAGGGCGCAAGCCTTGCGCCCCTACGAGTAACTGATAACTAATTAAAGATATGCACTAACATCAATATTTAACTTTTTACCCAATCGTAATAGAGGTTTGATTTGGCTAATATCCCAACGGCAAGCAAATTTTGTCACTAAACAATCGGGGATTATTTTTTGATGTAAACATTGATAATAAACTTCCTGAGCCCGAGCTAAACAGACACCTAATTCTATTTGATTAGCCACCTTGATCGCGTTTTCTAATCTCGCAACATCTTCTTCTAAAGTTTCTGGATTTTTATCATAGAGAAGTTGCCATAACCAGCGCAAAATTAATTGTTCTAAAATTCTTTTGGCCTCACTAGTGTTTAATTGGCAATTAAGATGTTTAGCCTCGATCGCAATCGCTTTTAATTCAGCTAAATAATTTTCGACTTCTTGAGGTTGCTCCGATAGTTTTTCCACTTCAGAAACTACAGCAGCAAACCGAGCAGCTAATGCCACTTCAGCCGCAACTTTTACTTCTTGGGGCACCGGTAAACCTTCTCTTTGAAAAGCCACTAAGATACTATAATTTTCTCGGTAAACTTGGGTATAAAGTTGGTCGAGATGTTTCTTAGTTTTCTCGGTTAACTGATTCATGATGCGATGTCTTTCTTGCCCAAAAATATCGTGCAAGTTAAAACTGCGATCGCCGAAAATGCGATTCATCACCAGAATTATTTGGATTGTACTGGCTTCTTGTAAGGCATCAAACAATTGCTCTTTAACCTGGGCATAGTCGAGACGGCTGGTAAAGGGTTTAATGCAACAATGGAAATCCCAGCCTCCTAGATGTATGGCAGCGAAGACAAAATGTTGACTTTCCCAAGTAATCTCAGAGGTTAAACGAACTTGTCCCACAACTAAATTCAGAGTACCCATCGATTGCTTCTGACAATCTAATTGTTCGCTCTGGTAACAATAGATTTGTTCTTGGGGCAAATAGTTTTTAAACAGAGAATTGATCGCGTAATGGGCAGCTACTTGTTCCAGGCTAACTTGACTGGGAATCACGGATTGGCGATAAATCGCTCCTCCATGGCGAAATTTCTCCACATTACTGGGAGCCAGACTTAAACGACGGATAAATTCTTCTTCTAAACGAACCCCTGCTACTTCTCCAGCTAACTCAATAGCGCGGGAGGCATAACGGAGTATTTGCGTTCCTTCGGGACGGGAAATTTCCTCAAAAAACCAACCACAGCTTGTGTACATCAGTAAAGCATGACGCTGCATTTCTAGAAGTCGTAGAGCATCGATTTTTTCTGCTGCTGTCAATTCATGATTTTGTTGCTCTTTTAAGAACTCGTTAACTTGTGCTTTAGAGCGATCGCGTATTACTTGGATGTATTCATCCCTGGCTCGCCAAGGATCGCGAAATAATTTACTACCCTCCTCTTCGTAAACTGTAATCAGATGATCTCTTAACCAATCTAAAGTTTCTCTGAGGGGTTTACGCCATTTTTGATGCCATAAACCACCGCCACCACAGCCACAATTATCTTGCCAGCGATCTACGCCATGGGCACAACTCCAGGAAGTAACAGGTTTGAGAACGACTTCCCAAGTCGGTTCACTGATACTCAGATAATGAGCGTAATTAGTTACCGTCCAACCACGAGCCAAAAAGATTTCTGAAAAGGCATAGGCGAGACATTTTTCGGTAGCTCCTTTATGATGCCCAAAGGTTTCCCCATCTGTCGCCACATTAATCAACTGGGAAGGACGATGATCTCCTTTAATCGCCTGACCTAATCTTCCGGCTAAATTGTCCGCTGTTTCTAGGACATCATTAAAACCCATATCCCGGGAAATCGGGCCATCATAGAAGAAAATATCGAGATATCTGCCATCTTTGATGAAACAACGATAGGGACGAGTTGGATCGATTTGTGAACCTGCTACTTTGTGCCATTGCAGTTCAGCAGCTTCACTCTGATCGTGGGGAATCGGGCGACAGCGTTCTGCTTGAGAAGGTGCCAGAATAATGAAACGAATTTCTTCATCGATTAAAGCTTCGATAGTTTCATAATCTACTGCGGTTTCTGCTAACCACATCCCCTCGGCTTCTCTGCCAAAACGAGAATAAAAATCTTCTTTTCCCCAACGAATTTGGGTATACTTATCCCGCTTATTAGCCAAGGGTAAAATGATATGATTATAAACTTGCGCGATCGCATTACCATGACCATTAAGTCTTTGACTACTGAGACGATCTGCTTCAATAATTTTTTTATAAACCTCTAGATCATATTGTTCTAACCATGACATTAAGGTTGCACCCATATTAAAACTGAGATATTCAAAATTATTAACAATCCCAACTAATTGCTGACGATCATTAAGAATTCTCGCAAAAACATTGGGACGATAACATTCATGATGAATTCTTTCATTCCAGTCATGAAAAGGGTGGGCACTGGGTTGCCTTTCAATGGTATTCAGGTACGGATTTTCTCTGGGGGGCTGATAAAAGTGACCATGGATCGTGATATATACGCCCTGGGCAGTCTTGATCGGGTCAAGAATCTTTTCCTCAGCAATATTGGGTTTTTGAAAAGTAAGTTTTTGGGGAGCGGATACCATGAGTACTAATACCTAAAAATAATTTATTGCTATGTAGTTATGCGTAAATAATTATGCTCCTTCATTTAAGCTTAATTAATTGACTACCAATAATTTCCTTAGGTAATTTAATAAGAAATTCAAGAAAATATAAACTTTATGTTAAAAAAAATTAACTAAAAAAAAACTAATAAATATTAAGACTCATTAAGAAAAATCAAGTAGTGGTATTATTGTCAGACTTCTCTGATTATCTCAGCTAAATCAGTAACTGTACTTAAAAAATATGAAATAGTTAGGTTGGGTGATAGATCAAGGATCTATAAAAATGTTCCTGACTTTTGCCATTTGCCTTATAAAAATATGCTCAACTTCCAAATTCAAACTGATAGCGATGTTCCCGCTTCCAAACAATTATTTGCGCAAATTCAATTTGCGATCGCGTCTGGACAATATCCCGCGGGTCATCGTTTACCGAGTACGAGACAGTTAGCAATGATTACTGGATTACACCGCAATACTATTAGCAAGGTATATCAAAATCTAGAAGAGAAAGGACTAGTAGAATCGGTGGCTGGCTCAGGAATTTATGTTAAAAATCCTGAACTAGGAACTCAGAAAAATTCTCCGAGCGTTGCCCATCGTCATGTTATTCAAGAAGCTATTGATAGTCTTGTAGAGCAAGGTTGTAGTTTAAAAGAAATTAGAAAATTATTTGTTACAGAAATAGATTGGCGTTTGCGGTGTAAAGAACAAGTAATTGTCACAGTTCCTAGTAGAGATTTGAGTGCAGGAGAAATCATGCATCAAGAATTAATGGCATCGCTAAAAATCTCTGTAGAATTAGTTGTTTTGGAAAAACTTCCTGCACTGCTAGAAAAAAATAATTTTGGGACTTTAATCACTAACCGTTATTTTCTCAAAGAAGTTTTGGAGATCATACCTGCTAATTCTTTTCGCATTATTCCCATTGATATTTATGACTATAGTAAAGAGTTGGCAATAATTAAAAAATTACCGTCACAAGCTCGTTTAGGAATAGTTAGTCTTAGTGAAGAAACCCTCAAAGTTGCGGAAAGTATTGTCAGAAGTCAAAGAGGAGAAGATCTCCTCGTCTTAACCGCTCCACAGCGCGATCGCTCTAAATTAATGACTCTAATCCGCAACGCCCATACTATCATTGCTGGCCCTTCTAGTTATAAGTCAGTGCAAGAAGCTATTGTTGAGGCCAAAGCCGATTTAATTCGTCTACCAGAAGTTATTTGTAGCGATAAATATATTAATCCCAAATCAATTAGTCTACTGAAAAAAGAACTATTACATTAAACATTGAAGATTTACTTTGTACTCGTTAGTCGTTAGTTGTTGGTAGTTATAGCACTACGTAATTTGGTTAGGACATTGGTAAATGCCCCAGCCCATGATTAGTAAACTTTTGATATGCGCAGCGGTATCCTTTAGGACTTTTGACGAGCGACCCTGCTGTTTACCCAGCTCCGTGTTCTGGGCTTCGTAAGCAGCTAAGGAACGCGCGAGTTTGACTTTTGACTTGCGCGTAGCGCTATACTCCTTAGTCGTTACTCTTTACTCCTTAAAAGTTTATAGTGTAAAAATATTTCTTGATCGATTTGCTTGACTTCTAATAATTGAAGTTTTTTTCCTTGAGATTGCAAAAATCCAATTCCTTCTACGGGAGTTGGGGCATTTTTGCCACCGAAAATTATCGGACAAACTGTTAACCATAATTCATCGATTAAATCTAAAGATAATAGAGAAGCAACTAATTCTCCTCCCCCCAAAACCGCTAACTTCTCAATCCCTAATTGTTTAAACTGAGGTAATATTTCTTGCCAATCAAAAGAATTATACTCATTGAGTAACTTGCCGATGAGTACCCGCTCAAACCTCTGCTTATCTTGCCAAAAAACTGCTCCCGTTTCAGTAGTTAATAACCAACGAGGAATTGGTTGCTGAAAGAACCTCTCTTGAGGATTGAGATTTCCTGAGGCGGAAACTACGAGATGCACAGGTTGTAAAGATTTTATCCGTTCTTGTCTTTGCCATAATAAATGCGGATTAGTGATTGGTAAGCTGCTGCCGTAAGCTCTCAAAGTACTAGCACCAAACATTACACCATCAACCAAAGCGATTTGTGCTTCTAGATGGGCTTGATCAGCATTGGAACCAAACTTAGCTGGGGTTTTTATTCTATCTGCAATTTTCCCATCTGCCGTCATCGCTAAGATAACAGTTGTTTGTGGATATTTTCTCTTGTTAGGATTCTCAGACATTCAAAATTTCAAGGGAGAAATGTCGCAACAATCGATATCATAAGTTTAAGGCTAAGTAGCTGGGTAACATTAAACAGAAAATAGTGAGGAGAGCTCATAGAAAATAAGGTTTGATATTTTTTCTGTCTATCTACTTAGTTAACAGTTTATCAATAAGGAACAGTAAGCTACATAATTATGGCATTGGGTAAGCCATCATCATTTCGCCGCATTCTTCTGTCGCGCTTATTTCTTCTGAGCGTTCCTATCTTGCTGATAGGAGTCTATTTAACTTATACTAAGGCTCGCTTTGCTTTTTTAGAAAGTGCTAGACAAAATTTAACAGATAGCGCAATTCGTAAAGGAACAAGTATCGAACAATCCTTAAATGTAGTTTACAATAACTTAGCGATTGCTAGTGACTTTGAAATTTTAACATCAGATGCCGACGCTAACAATTTAATTTTTATCTCTCGGCTTACCCAAATCTTGCCCGAAAATATTCTTTGTGTACAACTGAACGAGCCCAGATCAGAAAAGATTGTTGCTAGTAACTGCGATGAAGCCCCTGAACTGGACTTTACTCTTTGGCCTCAAAAAAAACCAACTTTTTTTACTCCTCGACAACAAATTAAACTCGATGTCATCGTCCCGAACCAGACCACAGAAAAATCCCCAGACTCCCCCGAATTAGCATCTCAAAATCAACTGAAATTATGGTTAACTGCTCCTGTATATGATCGCGATAATCAATTACGTTATACCCTTAGTGTTAAGTCTGCAATCCTCAATCAAGAATCCCGAAAATCTGGCTCTTTAGATGGCTATCCTGTTGTTATCAATGAACAAGGTATCATCTTAGCTCATATGTTACCCGAAAATGTGGAAAGAAAGATTCAGCAAATGTTAGATGCAGAACTTTTAGCAAACTTATTTGATAATGAAACAGCAAAAAAAGCTAATTCTTTGCAAACATTTATTTTAGAAGAAGACGGCGTACAGTTTCTGGCTGGATGTTATTCGATTATGAGCCCAATTACTTTAGAAAAATCCCAAAAATGGGTAGTTTTAGCCATAACTCCTCTAGGTGAGGCTTTATACCCCCTAAGAGGTATTCGCCGAGTTTTAGTGATTATGACAGTAGGATTAATTACCGTGACTTTTGTCGCTACCTTATACATGTCTCGGGAATTAGCCCTTCCCTTAGAAAATATTCGAGATTACGCTCTAAAAAAAGAGGATTTGCAATCAAAAGAAAGTCTAGTAGAAAACTTTCGAATTAGAGAATTCAATCAACTTTCTTTAGCAATTAACGCCATGGTAACTAGGTTGAGAACTAAAGGAGAAGAAATAGTTTCTGCTTGGCAAGAAGCCAAAAGTGCCAATCAACTAAAAAGTGAGTTTCTAGCGACTACTTCTCATGAATTACGGACTCCCCTAAATGGTATTATCAATTGTATTCGTTTCGTTAAAGACGATTATTGCGACAGCAAAGAAGAAGAGAAAGAATTTCTGGCACAGGCTGACCATGCAGCAGTTCATCTCTTAGAAATTATTAATGATGTTTTAGATATCTCAAAAATTGAAGCAGGTGAAATTTCTTTGGATATTCAAGATGTTGATTTAGAAAAAGTTATTAGTGATGTTATTAATATCCAGAGTGCTGCTATCAAAAGTAAAGGATTAAACTTACAGATTCCAACTTGGCGCCAAAAAATATACGTTAAAGCAGATCCAGCAAAACTCAAACAAGTTTTCTTTAATATATTGGGCAATGCTGTTAAATTTACTGATTCTGGAACTATTGAAATTAAGACTGAAGTTCGACCAAAACATAATTTGATTAGTAATCCAAATCATACTCTTTCCTTAGTTGTTAAAAGCGATCTTCAACAGCCATTGCACTCACAATTTTCTAATTACAATAGTCATGAAACTCTTGAAGTTAATCAAAATAAGGTTGTCAGTGGTACTAATTCTTACCTAGAAGAACCTGCAGTGGCTATTATCTTTCGAGATACAGGAATTGGCATAGAATCGAATAAGCAAGACAAATTATTTCGCCCCTTTGTGATGGTAGATGGTTCAACAACTCGTAAATTTGGCGGTACAGGTTTAGGTTTAGCTATTTCCTATAATTTACTTAAG
The DNA here is from genome assembly GCA_030065615.1 of Xenococcus sp. MO_188.B8. Lineage (GTDB taxonomy): Bacteria > Cyanobacteriota > Cyanobacteriia > Cyanobacteriales > Xenococcaceae > Xenococcus. The sequence continues at coordinate 7,713 of JASJDR010000024.1, forward strand.
TTAATGCAAGGAACAATTAGTTTATATAGTGCAGGAACAGATAAAGGAACAACTATTACCGTGACTTTGCCATTGGGAAATCTTTGAGCAGTGATGGTGACAAATAAATTGTGCAATTGCTTATTTAGTAAAACAAATATCACTAGGAATTTATGAATACTGAATCGACAATCTAGAGTAAGCGATCGCTAAAATATCTTGGTATTTGCTTCGCATAAACCGCAGGGTTTCGCACTCGCAAATACTCAACAACTTCTGTCTTTGTTTAACTCTTATAAAGCTCAAGATTATATAAAAAAAACCGAGGATTGTTTTAGCCATTCCTCAGCTTTATAGTAATGGGCGAATTTTCGTTCACTACGGCGAAATTCAGGAGTATGTACCATGCGTTTGCCGTTTATCCATTTGACTCCATGATGTTTGTGGAGGAGTTCGTGATACAAAACTAACTCGACGACAAATTGGGGAACTTCGGAATTGTCTAGAGTCTGACTCATCACTACACGATCACGTAAGGGTTCGTAATGTCCTAATTTGCGATGGGTTAAAATTTGATTCCAAGTAAGACGAGGTTTTGCCATTTTTCCAGCAAAATATTCTTGATTGATGCATTCAAAAAGTTGTTCTAAATCGTAACAATTTCCTTGGGGGGTCTCGGCATCGAGATCGGCAATCAAATCTAGTTCTAAAATAATTTCGCTATATTCTTCGGTTAAACCAAAGTTACGAACTAGTTGTTTATCTTGAGGATTATTTCCCAGCAATACCATTAAGATAATTGCTTGCAAAATATTATCTTCAGCCTGAATAAATCCTTCACTTAGTTGTAGTTCGATATTTCCTTGGTGATTCTTTTTATACTTATACAAACCATTGTAGTTGGTGATTTCCACGATCATCTCTGGGATATCTAGCTTGTGGGTTTTAATGATTTGTTGGGCTAAGGTTTTGATTCTCCTAATAGTTGCTATGTGTAGCTTGAGGTGGTCGCCATCGGTGAGAAATTTCATCCAAGCATAGGCTTTGCGTGAAGGAGTAGTTAAAGCCCCAGGGGTAACATTATTTTGCTGGCAAATGCGCTCAATTTCTTGAGTACAATTACTTAATTCTTTTGCGATTTGGTCTCTTGCTAGAGAATTGTCAAGAAGATTTAATTGTCCGATCTGTCGTTGAAAATTTTTTTGTTGTTTGACCACATTTTTAATTCTCAGGTTTGAGATTGGTGGCAGAGATTGTTCTTGCTTGGTCAGGGGTAAATTATGCCAATCTATTCTTTTGAGGTAGTGATAAGCTTTACGTGAAGGAGTAGGCAGACGCTCTGGTGAGCTATTGGCTTCTTGGCAAATATTTTCAATGGTTTGTAAGGAATTATGCACAAATGCCTTAAAAGAATCTACTTCCTGAGGATGAACTCCCTGTTGTAATTTGTTTCTAACTTGGTTAGCTGTTTTAACTATTCCTGTGATACGAATCATTACTTTTTATCGTAGTCTTCTCTTTAATGTTGCCAGTAATCCTTTGCCAATTCTGCTTTCGCATTCTTAATGGTCAGCGGTACTCCGCCGTAAAAGCGGTGCGACCCTGCTGCTTTGTAAGCAGCTAAGGAACGCGCACCAAGAGACGACGGAGCCTTTCTTGGGCAGCATTCCCTTGCGTCTTTCGCCGACGCGGGGTCTGCCCGCTGCGCTGACGGCATTCCGCGGTCAATTCATCTGTTTTGATATTCTAACTAAACCGATCATAAATCAAATTAGGTTCAATAAGATTAAGAATCAAGGAGATACAGAATCGGCAAAAGCCAGCGTTTACATTCAATATCAAAGCTTGAGTGTCAGGTAGCGATACCTATTCGACCCCTAACTAACCTAAAATGTTAAATGCTAAATGTTTCATCCCAGGGAGAGCCGCCAACTTCTAAACCAGCAAGAAAGCTCTGGGAATTGAGAACAATTTTCCCTCGATATCGCAACTCTAACGATAACTTGCCTTTGGTCGTATCCCGACAATTGAGAACTAAACCCTTAGCTGTAGGAGTGCGCACATAAGTTCCTGGTAAATCGGTAGTCCCTAGTAAGGTAACAACCAAATCTTCTCTAATCGCTTCCATGCGCCATTCCCCCCAAGGTTGAATTTGCCAACTAATTTGAGAATTGCTGGCCACAAACTCAATAAATTGTCCTTGGTAATGAATGCCAATCATCCCTACTAGTTGTTCCCACCATAATACCTGTCGGACTCCTCCAACTGCTGTTAGGGCCAGATTGTATTTGTTAGTAAAACTATTGCAGTTGATCCAAAACCATTTTTTAGGAAAAGAAGTTCCCCAATTTTTCTCACTATAGGCTGGTACATCACTAAATTCATATCTTTTGCCTTGCCATTCTATCCAGCCAGTTGCCAAACCATGGGCCATGAGAATTTGCCAGCCTGGATCAAATACGGGTAGATAAGATAGCCAACCTGCTGTTGCTTGTTGAGTAAGACTAGGATTTCCCCAACCATATAGCGGTTGAACTTGATACTCCCAGCGACAATATTGCTGATGACTAGGATCGTAAATACAACCTTTATTGAACCTCGCTGTTACTTGATAACCTTCTTCCTTTGATTTGCCAGTTTCCTCGTTCCTGATTTCTTTCCTATGTCCTAAACCTAAAGAATTACGACTTGCCCAAAATTGCTTAACATCAGGAAAAGTACGACTCAGATATGCTTCGTCAATACCTAAAATTTGCACCGCACCCCCACTATTAGATTGTCCGCCAATGGGATCTTCAATCGAATACATAAAGGCAAAGGTTTGAGCAATTTCGGGTAAGGTAACTCGAAAGTACCATCCCTCAAAAAAACTTTTGGTTATACCATCCCAGTGATAACCGCTATGGGGCGTTTGTAGCCTTTGTCGTGTTTGTAGTGCTTGTAGATTGTGCAGTTGAAAATTTTTCAAAATTTATTATTATTTTAGATGTTTTAATAATTCCTTCTGTCCCAACATCTCATTTTATTTCAATTCCTAAAAAGCTTGAGAAAGAGGAAGAGAAGGCAAAAAGCTTAACTTATCTTGATTCTCCCCACACCTCCCACACTCCCCACACTTCCCTCTCCCTCTCCATTAATGATTGCTCTTGATTACTGAATTAATGTTCTAGAATCCCAATGATGAACCAATCAAACAGCTTCGTTTATAAGCAATTAACATCAATAGGGCAATAAAGCTTATACCTATAAATACCCAGATTATATTTCCCTGACTTATTTGGAAACCTAGAAATAACCAAAGAAAGATAGAAATCAGTTTTAAAACTCCTAGAACAGGATCTGTATTGACTTTTTGTCGTTGCTGCATGCTGAGACTTGACAGAGCAATAGGAGAGGCAGACCATAAACTTAAGAAGGCACAACAAACAGTAGCTCCGATAAATACCATCATCGGAGCCAACCAGGCTTCACCACGCATTATCAAGATCACAAACAGCGGCAATAATAATAACCAGACAGGAATTAGTACTGCCATCAATTTCCAGAGACGCAGATCCGTATCTCTACAAGGACAAGAACATAGCAAATCAGGGGCTTCTTCTCCAGAGATACAAATGAGTGCCAACTGTGCGGTTAAGGAGTTACCAACTACTGGACTGGAAATTGAGACAATAGTACTCAGATTGCTTAGTCCATTGGGTACATTATCTTGCAGCACCATTACTAATAGCGGAATTAAAAATATAATTGATAACAAAGTTTGGGAAAGTAGATAAGGATTGCGTCCAATTATTCGCCATTCCTTCAGCAGAACAACTTGACTCAAACTATTTTTGAAGCGAGTTACTGAAATAGAACTTGGTTTATTTTGTTTAATCGTTAGTGATTGTTGAGTTCCATTGATAAAAGAATAATGTAGCTTTTCAACCGTTAACCAAAAGATCACCCCACTGATTAAAAACGTCAGCACAATTGCCACTGGATCAAAGAAAATAGCTCTTGCGGGAAACCAAATCCAGCTTTCGGCATTTAAAATACTACCTTCTCCAAATAAGCCAGCCCATGAATTCCAAAATTGCCCTGAATCAATATTATCGGTATCGGAAATGCTGAGGTTTGATAGCTGGGTAATCAAAACAAAGCCTGCCCAAAGCAAAGATGTGAACACCTGATTCCAAATGCGAGCTCGCCTTGCACCTACCAGCTGCACTAACCAGAGGGTAATTAATATCGCCAGACTAGTAGCTGTTAGGCAGATTGCCATTAAAGTAGGATAGATGCCCAGCAAACAAATAAATCCTAATATTACGGCGATTAGACTTGGTAGAATAAGGAACAAACTAAGGCTCAGAAAAATCTCTAGGGCAACAGTAATTAAACGGCTGGCAAAAATTATTTTACTGGAGATAGGAGAGGAAATTAACAAATCTAAATCACCACGATCAAACAAAGCAACTAAACTTTGCTTCATTGCATATGTAAACGCACAGAAGAAAAAGAATAAATAGACTCCTACGGCTAACCATAGAAATTGCTCTGTTAAGTGAGCTAGCAGTAAGTTCCCAGAAACTTCATCAGACCTGAAATCAATTGACTGCCCAAATATCGATAGCCCTAGCATCGGGATTCCAATTAAAATTACCATCACGATTAAGAACCATTTACCCCGTAGTTCTCGCCACCACAGACGCATCTCATGACGTAGTAGCCAAGGTAATCTGTTGTGATTGACTTTCATTTAGCAATCCCCGGAAAATTGTTATTCTGATTTTGAATCAAGTCCAGAAAAATTGTTTCTAAACTTCTACTTTCTTCACCACTAAGCGCTCGAAGTTCATTGAGGGTTCCTTCAGCAATCAAATGTCCATCACTAATAATGCCAATACGTTCTGCCATTTGCTCGGCAACCTCCATAATATGAGTTGTCATGATAACCGTATTGCCTCCTCTGACATAATTTAGCAACATGTCTTTTACTAATCTGGCAGCAGCAGCATCGAGTCCAGATAGAGGCTCATCTAGAATAATAATTTGCGGATTATGGATAAATGCTCCTGCTAAAGCAAGTTTTTGCTTCATCCCCCGAGAAAATGTCTCACAAAAATCCCCTCGAACATCCCACAAACCAAGTTGCTGCAAAAGCTTTACTGCTAGAGGCTGAGCTTTGCTAGCTGGCATATTCCAAAGTCCAGCTACAAACTCCAAATATTCTAGAGGACGGAGTTTACCATACAACATTGGCTCTTCGGGTAAATAAGCCAGCAACTGCTTAGCAGCTTGGCAATTGCGGGTAATGCTGTGCTCTAAAATAAGAACATCTCCAAAATCAGGCTTAAGCAAGCCTGCAACCATTCTCAAAGTGGTTGTTTTTCCAGCACCATTAGGACCTAAGAAGGCATAGAATAAACCTTGAGGAATTTGCAAATTTAGTTTGTTAACTGCTTGGTGGGAACCAAACCTTTTAGTAAGTGAAATAAGTTGGAGAGCAGGCACCATATCAGAACTTTACCTGAAGAAGATTATTCCTGCATATTATCTCCTATAAAAATCAAATCTGCTTAGTCTCCTAACTCACGAATTTCTAACCAAACTAGCAAATTCCTAACAGTTTGATGGGCTTGAATTTGAAGTTTTAAAAATCATCTTAGTAATTTAATAAATTAGTTCTTGTCGAAAGCTTTTTACTTATTTATAGAAAACACGCTAGGGGAAAAAGTAAATATTCTAAGAAAAATAATTTCCAGATAAATTGATAAAAACTGGCGATCGCGCTTTTCTCTTCTAAATCTACTTCTCGACTACGCCACCATAATAAAGCTAAAAGAACTAGATGATAACTAACAAAAAAGCCAGCATTAATGCTATTTAACCAAAAGATTCCTGCTCCTATCATTCCCAGATAACAAAGAGTAATTACACTGCGGGAAATATTAAACACCGTTGATTTGCCTAAAATCAGGGTAAAAGTAGCAATATTATATTTTTGATCGCCTTCGAGATCGGGAACATCTTTAAAAATTGCGATCGCGATGGTAAATAAAAGAATAAATAGGGTTAAAGTCCAGATATTAGAAGTTATAACTTCTTGAACCTGAAATTGCCGACTAAAATGCAAAAATAGCCCTAAATTTACCACAATTCCCCGTACGCTCAAAATACAAAAGGCAGCTAAAAAAGGAAATTGCTTCAAGCGAATGGGTGGCAAAGAATAGACTGTCCCCAGCAAGAGACTAATGGCAACGGTGGCGAATAACCACTTACCAGATAAAGCTGAAACTGCGATCGCAAAAAAACCTGTAATGCCGATAATCCAACGCCCTTGAGCCAGAGAAAATTCTCCCGAAGCTAGGGGAAGATGGGGTTTATTAATGCGATCAATTTCCACATCAGTTAATTGGTTCAATCCTACAATATAAACATTGCCACATAGACAAACCAGCCAAGCAATCAAAATTGGTTCTAAATTCAACCCAGAAAAATTGCTATTGTTAGTAGCCAGAGAAATCAGATATAAAGCCAAGACACTGAGACTAGTGCCAATGATGGTATGAGGACGAGAAAATTTCCAAAGACTAGATACCCAAGCCATAAAGTTACATAGTGTTTTATTCTAAAAAAAATACTATGTCAGCTTATTTTCCCAAGAGAACCCCCTCTAATATTAATTTAATATTTGACTCAAAAAGCGATCGCGAAATATTACCATCTTAGGTGATTTCTCGAAATATTTTTACCAAGTTTTGATCAGATTTATCAGACACCTGTAGGGGCGCATCGCGATGCGCCCCTACGTCAATGGTATATTCTTTACCAAAAATCACCTTAGTCAGCGGTAAAACTTCAACTTCAGACACCAAACTAATCCCTCCAGAAAAGTATCAATCTCAATAGTATCTATAAAATTCCCCCAAAAAGACAAATATCACTTTATGCCAACTGTAGCGTCATCAAATCAGCAAACAAACCTTTAACAGAAACTAATTGCTCAAAATTGCCCTGCTGTACTATCTTGCCACCTTGCAGCACATAAATTCTGTCAGCAAGACGAATTGTACTCAAGCGATGAGCAATCACAATCCGAGTTACTCCCAAGGTTTCTAAACTGTTAGTCACAATAGCTTGGGTGCGATTATCCAAGGCCGATGTCGCTTCATCAAACAATAAAATCTGGGGTTGGCGAACCAAAGCGCGGGCAATCAATAACCTTTGTCGCTGTCCTCCAGAAAGATTACTCCCTCCTTCGGCAATAATGGTGTGAAGCCCCATAGGCATGGCTTGAATATCAGCGGCTAATCCCGCCATCTGCAAAGCAGACCAAGCCTCATCATGGCTCACAATAGCACCCCCAGCAATATTCTCCAAAATTGAGCCCCGCATAATACGCCCATTTTGTAGTACTACTCCTAACTGTCTTCTGACAGCGGTAATATCTAATCTGGATAAGTCTTTGCCATCATAAAAGATGGTTCCTGATTCTGGGGTTTCAAAGCCCAATAATAATCGTAATAGAGTAGATTTACCACTCCCTGATGGTCCGACAATGGCAATAAACTCCCCAGCTTTAGCTTCTAAGTTAATGTAATCTAAAACTAAACTGCTATCCTGACAGTAACGAAAGCAAACCTGTTCTAATTTAAGTTCCCCAGAAAGTTTTCCGGGATGAAATTTATTACTATCTACTTCGGGTAGACTTGTTAAAATTGGTTGGGCACGCTCCCAGAGGATGGTGATTTCTAAAATATCAATTAAGGTATTACTTAATTCGGTGACACTATTAATAAAAGTAGCAAAAGCTGTTATAAATGCGAGAAATGTCCCGGTAGATAATCTGGTTTCTACTGGGGATTGTTGATTTAAGTAAACAACTAAACTAAAAAGTAAGATTGAAGTTAAAGTTGGCAACATTACATTAATAGTAGCCAGCAAATCCTCGATTAACTGAGTACTTAACATAAGCTTGATTTGCTGAGTATATTTTTTCGCCCAGCAAGCAAAAGCCTTCGATTCAGCAGCTGCTACCCGCAGTTTAGATACTCCACCAATTAACTGTACTGTTAGTCCAAATAGTTCTCCTGAAAGCTCCTGGAGAGGACGCATTTTCCTTCTGGTGATCATGCCAGAGATCGTAGTAATAATCATCACCAGTAGTGCCACAGCAAGAGCTACTAATGCTAAAGGAACACTGTAAATCAAAAGTAGTACTAGATTGAGCAGGGAAAAAAAACTACTAAACAGAGTCCTTAGAACGCTAGCACTAAGTAGATTACGAATCTCGATAATTGCGGAGACGCGATCATGTAAATCTCCTGTAGCATATTGACGGAAAAAAGCCGGTTTTAGTTTGAGTAGTCGATCCCAAATAGCAGCCTGAGTATCATAGCCGATTTTAGTATGTATTCTCAGAATGGCCAAACTTTGAGCCAAGTTAAATATCGCTACACCAAAACTCGCAGTTAAGAGGGCCAAACCCATCTGGATTAATAATTTACGGTTCGCATCGGGAATAGCATAATCAATGAGAGTTCCTGTTAACTGAGGAATCACCATTCCTAATAAAACAACAATAATTCCCACCAACCCTATTTTCATTAAGTCTGGAATACGCCCTCTGAAGATAAATTTGACAATGTCAAAGATTGTGATTTCTTGATCTGGTAGTGGACGATAGAAAGTATAGGCTGTGGGAGTAAATTTGGCAGCGTTATAACGGTTTACAGGAATACGGGTAAATTCTAAAGGGTCAAGAATTTCATACTTGGTCGCTTTAACTGGTAGCAAGGCAATGGGCAGATTGTCTTCTTCCGTAAACGCTAGAAGAGGACCAGAATCTTTTTGCCACCAGTTACGGGTTAGGGTCACTCTACGGATACGGAACCCAGAAGCAGAGGCGATTTCTGGTAAACTGTGGGCATTTTCTGATTTAGCAGGAAGACGAATGGTTATCCCTAATGCTTTACCCACAGCCCCCACGGCAACTAGAAGTGGAGCTTCTCCTTGGGGAGTATTAACATTGGGATTGAGGACTGAGGCGAGTTCCCGTAGCGCTTTTTCTTTCATCATATTTTCTGATAAATTATCTTAATAAGTGACCTTAGTACTGAGAAGTAATCAACCTCTCATAAACTCCTCCTTGTTCCAATAACTTCTCGTGAGTACCCTGCTGTACTAACTTTCCTCCTTCCAAAACAATAATCTGATCGCAGTAGCGAATCGTGCTCAAGCGATGTGCTACTAAAATACAACTACAGTTACGCTTTCGAAGATTGTCCACAATAATTTTTTCTGTCTGAGCATCTAAAGCAGAAGTCGCCTCATCCATCACCAAGATTGAGGGATTGTTTACCAAGGCTCGGGCAATTTCCAATCGTTGACGCTGGCCACCACTTAAATTTACACCCCCCTCGAGCAACTTCCCGTCATAGCCCCCCGGTATTGCCATCACAGTCTCGTGAATAGCCGCATCTTGACAGGCTTTTATCAGTTGTTCATCGGGAACTGTAGCATCCCATAAGGTCAAATTATCCCGCACTGTACCACCAAATAAAAAGATATCCTGTTCTACCATTGACAAAGAACTCGCCAAAACATGATGGCAAATTTCCCTTCTAGGAACTCTATCCAAGAGAATTCCCCCTGACCAAGGGCGAATTTCATTTCTGGGCATCCAATTAAAGAGAATTTCCCCCGACCAAGGTTGATAAAGTCCCGCAATGAGTTTGACCAAGGTTGATTTTCCTGAGCCACTGGCACCCACTAATGCCACTGTTTGTCCTGGTTGTAAGGAAAGACTAAAATTCTCAATCAATGGTGGATCTGCATGAGAGTAACCAAAAGTAATATTTTGTAACTCTAAATAACCTTGCAAATGTTGGATTTTTCCCTGTTCCCTTATTGCCTCATCCCTATTTCGATCGAGTTCTGAATCGATAGCGTTAGCCAATACATCGTCTAAACGATTCAAATCCCCTTCTAGTTCCTGGAGAGTAGACCCAAAATTAACTAAAGTGTTAAACGGCCTTTGAAAACTTGACATCAAACTTTGAAAAGCTACTAACATACCTAGGCTCAGATTGCCATCCATCACCCGCCAACCTCCCACTACTAGGATGAACATGGAGGTTAAAGATCCCAGTAATATGGGCAGAACCCCTAACACCTGGTTGGTCACTGCCAGCTCTTGCTGGGCAGTAACTGCTTTAGTATAATAACCTGACCAGCGGGTAAAGAAATCGGACTCTGAAGCCGATGCTTTCAAGGTTTCAATACTCTGAAGACCTGCAATACCGATGCCAGCAACTTGACCCACATCCTGAACTACACGCATATTGGCATTTACCCGCTTTCTGGCTAACCATTGCAAGGCCAAGCCATTGATCCCAGAAAACAAGATGCCAATTAAGGTCAGTACCCCATCATAAAGAAACATTACTAGGGCATAAAACAATACCATCACCGCATCAATGACCGTAGTTGCTAATTGTCCTGAAAGTACTTCGGCTACTTTATTATTGAGACTGGCGCGATTACTTACTTCCCCGGCATATCTTTGGGTATAAAATTTGACTGGCAATCTCAGAATATGCCAGAGAAAACGACTGGACATCCCGACTGCTAATTTAATCCTCAGCTTCCTTAAATAGCGGAGTCGGAGTAAGGTCAGTAATCCTTGAAATGCTGTGGTAAGAATCATTCCTAAAACCAGAGGACGTAACCATTCGGTGCGATTTTCTACCAAAATCTGATCTACAAAGAACTGACTAAATACAGGAATCGCTAAACCTGGAAAGACAAGGAGAAATCCTGCAAAAATACAGTATAAAATAGCGTCCCAGGAACTCCGCAAACGGTCATATAATCCAGAGATAACAGAGGTTTGATTCCCTCCTGTAATAAATTCGGCTCCCGGTTCTATAACTAATACTACTCCAGTAAAGCCGACATCAAATTCCTGCCAAGGAATTCGACGGGAACCGCTAGCTGGATCGTTGAGATATACCCAATTTTTCCTAAATCCTTCTACAACTAGAAAATGATTAAACTTCCAAAAAATAATATAGGGAGGAGATAATTGTTTGAGTTGATCTAGATTTTCTACTTGAAAACCATCGGCGATCATTCCATAACGTCTTGCAGCTTGAATCAGATTAGAAGCTTTGCACCCATATCGAGAAACACCACATTCAATGCGAAGTTCCGCTAGGGGAACAATAAGATCGTAGTAAGCGAGAATAATGCCTAAGGAAGCTGCGCCGCATTCAACTGCTTCCATTTGTAAGATTGTAGGAGTTTTAACACGCATTAGTTGAAGCCTCACTGCTGATTATATTGATGAAGCTACTTCCAGTCTGGAGCGGATTACCAATCCGCAGGGTCGCCCCGCTTGCCCAGAACACGGAGCTGGGGTCTGACCGCTAGATGAGTAAAACTCCTTGCGCAGCTCCGGGATGGGGGCTAAAGAGTGATTGATGAATTCGTATCACTAGTTAATCCTGTCTCTTGGTGAGGGGCTGTCTTTCGAGGAAACCTCGAAAGCTTGTACGCCCCGTGCGCGACGCGAAGCTAGCGCTAAAGCATACCGCTCCGCATAACGCGGGGTCTGACCGCTTCCCAAGTCGGGGAAACCCCGACGGTGTCGTTTATACCCAAATGCGATGGGTACAAGCACCGCATAGTTTGGTGCACCGCTTTTACGGCGGGGTCTCTCTGACAACTTTAGTGATTTCCGAGAAACAATTACCCTCCGACATCTTTATCCAGTAAGTATCTACCAAATAATTTTTATACTGCTTATTTTTCCCGATTTTTATAAGAATTACTTGAAGATCACTAGAAGTAGCTTGTACTTTTATGGTTATATATTTTATTACATAATGGACTAAAAAATTGGCTTTATGATTGTAGTTTTTGATCTATACAAAATGTGAATAAAGTATAACTTTTTGGGTTATTTTGTAGATTTTTTCTACTTTTTTTAGTAATATATTTTTAAACTACATTAGGTAACCATAAACTTTGTTTTACAACTAACTGTAGTTTTAAACATAATTAGAGCAAAGAGGACAAAAATATGTCTCAAAAAATGAGAAGTCAAGTGGAAAGTATTAAACCCTTATCAGAAGACCAACTATCCCAAGTGGTCGGCGGAACCGGATATGACAAACATCACTATTACGATGGATATAAATACAAACTTGGATTGGTCATACCCTATATTCGCCTCCCTTTACCCCCCTTTCCTGTCTACAAAGTACACGCAAAACACTACTAACGCTATATAAAGCATGCAGAGCTCTGCTAATATTTTTAACAGAGCCTAAATCATCTGCTTTTCCGATACCTGGAACCTAACTTTGTTAGCAAAGTTAACAAATGTTTGTTCGCAGAATAAATCTGCGAACAAACATTATTTGGAGATTAATGTAACAAATATTGAAGAAGCTATTGGAAAAGTTTATAATTAAACATTATTGTACAGTTCCATGAGAAACTTACCGAAGACATTTGTCTGAATATAGACATAAAATAGGCAAAAATAAACTTCAAAATATATTCAATTAAGAACCAGAATTAAACAATTATAAAACAAGATAATTTGATATTATTGGACTGAATAAATATATGAAATAGCGATTAGTTTATTGATTAGTTTAATTATTAATAAATATTAGTTTAGATAATGCCTCTAAACAAAGAAAAACAGATTCTTGTTTTCCTACCAATTCATTCCACTCCACTCTCTCAAAATAGGCAAAATAAAAGTAATAGGAGAAAGCTCTTCCACTATTACCCTTACGGTTGTCGTAGTTCCTGGAGAAATTTCTAACTCTGGCCCCTCTGATGATGACCATTTATAGCCACTGTAAGTTGTTGATTCCGTTATTAATTGAGCGAGCACCTCGACTTTACCCCCTTCCTGACCAATTACTTGTTGCACCACTTCCGGGTTCCCCACCACAGAAGTGGCAGTTTCTGAGGTTACAGGAAAAGGAGAGACTTCTGTAATTTCCCCCATAATTCCGCCATATCTGGTACGTTTTACTGTATCAGGGGTAATTAAAACCTTCATTCCTGGCTGAATCTTCTTGCCATCCGCCACAGTAAAGTAGTTAACGCTTGTTAAATTACTACTTGATTCTGCTGTTTCGAGGGTTCCTAGGCGAACTCCAGGGTCAACATATTGACCTACAGTTACAGGAATTTCTACGATACATCCAGTATGCGGACTTTTAATAATGCTGTTGTCTGCGACTTCTTTTTCTAGTCTGGCGATGGTCTGTTCTAGTTCCTGAATTTTATTTTGCTCTGAATTACTAGCTTCTAAGTTGTTCTTTTCTAACTGTTTACTACTTGCATCAAATTTTTCCAGTTTAGCTTTAAGTTGAGTAATAATGTTAAGATTTTCGAGGTATTTCTGCTGGAGCTCTGTTTCCTGAACCTCTAATTGCTTTAGCTGTGCTTGAATCTGCATTATCTTTTGACGAGTTTGTCGATATTCCTGTTCTGCTTGTAAAACCTGTTCTTCTGAAATACCCCCTTGTTCTTGTAATTTACGTTGTTTAGCAAGTCGCTGTTGCATTAAAGGAGTTAATTCTTCAGCATCCTTAAGACTTTGCTGGAGACTAAGACGCTGTTGTGAGATACTATTTAATTCTTTATCTTTGATCTGCGGAGTTAATTGTTGAGTATCCTGTAATTGTTCCTGTAAACTTGTGCGTTCGGCGGTAATCGATTTTAATTCCAGCTGAGTTGTCTGATCTCGCAATAAAGTAGCATTTCGTATTTGTAATTTTAATTGAGCTAGTTTATCTCGTTGTTGTTGTAATTCTTGTTTTTTATCAGAAGGGTCGATTATAGCTAAGACTTCATTCTTTTTAACGCATTGACCATCCCGAATCTTTAAAGATTGTAACTGTCCTGAGATGGGGGATTGAAACGGTAACACTCGACGGGGATTAATGAGCACCCCCTTAGCAGTGACCGAGATGGGAATACTACCAAATATGCTCCAGAGTACAGCTATCAAACCTAAAAAAGTCAATCCCCCCAATGGCAGCCAATCCTTGGGGCTAATAATTTGCATTAGCAGATCTAACTGTTCTGGGGAAGATAGACGCTCTAATGCTTGTTTACGAAATATACTAGTTTTTTTCTTGTTTATTTTTAGTTCAGGCATTTCTTGTCTTGTTATTGGTCTATCAGCCCAAAAGAAAAGTATCAATAGTCCTTATGGAGAACTGTCCTCAGTAAACTTAAAGTAGTCATCTTCATTGGATACAGATGGATTATTTATTGATCAATATGGGTTGGGATTAAATCTCTAAACACAGAAAAATTGCACCACCATCTAATTAAGTTAGTTTGGAGAAAGTTGTTCTTTTATCACCCCCACACTTTCTTAATGCATTAACTAAATGCCCAGCCAAAGCCTCAATAGTTGTGAAATCATAAACTAGGGTCGGGTCTAGCTCACATCCCAGCCAATTCTCCAGGTCACCGGTCATCCCGATCACTAGCAAACCGTAGCGGTCGAAAGTAATCCTGGTATCGATGTCATCTGTGTCTACTTCCAGGATTTCAGCCAGATAAGAGGTTATCCACCCTTGAATCTCTGCCACCGACGGTGGCTCCTGACGTCCATTCTCTCTAGTCTCAAATTGCTTCCTCGTCGCAACGGGAGACATTTCGATTACTTGAAAATTTTGTCTTTCCATAATCTAAACTTCTATAGTTTTGTGCATGTAGCTTCTAGCTGTAGGCTACTCACTAGTTTGCAGTTATGTAATAACTAGGATTAAGCTTTTATTTGTCGTAATTTGTGTGGAGTTTAGTAGGTAGTCAAAAAAAAATTATCTTAAGTTAACCTCCATGACTGATTCAATAAGAGGCAAGCGTAAAATGAATCCGAGCCAATATAGAGATCCTAAATCTGCTTGATAGCAATTACTTTCATCACAATTTAACGAAGTCAGAGGAAGCCGAGGGAACCTCTCGGGAACGCGCCCTGCAGGGTCGTTTATACCCAAATGCGATGGGTACAAGCACCGCATAGTTTGGTGCACCGCTTTTACGGCGGGGTCTCTCTGACCAGGGAACAAAATTGTTACGTAGATACGCAGAAAAGATCTAAGTGATCAACAAAAGTAATCTGCACGAACGAGATTTAGTATCAGATTGTCGAATTTTTCTACACCTCTCTAAATTAGACTATTGGGGTAAATTTTCTTAGTTTATGCAGAATGTGGTTAGTGGTTAATCAGCAATTCTCCTACATTCAAAGCAATAAATCATGTAAGACGCCTATTATAAGTTTTTTTTTGATGTCCAAAACTGAGTTAATAAGACAACTGCATTAGTTTGCAGAAACTACCGGTAAAAGATATTTTGCAACCGTAAAATACTGATTCGAGCGTAACTTTTCTTGACTGGCCTTCGCCCACCTAAAGTCGTACTTCTCATATCCTTTAACTTTTGGTGACAAAACATCAAGCAGGAGTAATAATTACACTATGTATTTAAATATAATTTAAGAAAAAACCTTGTTCCAAGTATTTATAAAAAAAATTATTAACTTTGTTAAGTATCCCTTGGATTCCGACGAATATTTATATTCGCGTAAACAACTATATTACGTTATTTTACCTGCCGTAGCTTTAATTTTATTCCTTGCCGAAAAAATCTTCGGCTTTATCCTAGAAAAACAATTTGGTGTCGATTTTATTGTCAGCCAATATTATTATAGTGATTCATATATCCAAGATCTAGATAATATAATTTGGTTGATTTTACCGATTAAAGAAGCGATCAAAACATCTTTTGCTTACTTCTTTTTATTAACTGGTAAATCTAAAAATTTCTTTATAGGAGCAGTATTTCTAGTTTGCTTCACAATTGCTGAACTATTACTCAACGCCAGCCAAGAATCAAATATAGAATTACTTTGGTATATATTGAGATATTTAATGTTAGTTGCAATCTGTGTTGGCTTAGTTAATTTATTTGAGAAAAAGCTAGAGAATATTTTTGAAAAAATTACTCCATATTTTAGAGAAATTATGTTTGTATCTTGTCTATTATATTGGGTTTATTCTTCTATACAGTTTAATCCTCATGAAACTTCATTAATCGCAATTATGGTTTTGAATTTGCGATTTTTAGTCTCTGGTTTAATTTTTTCTTGGATTAGAATGCGATATTCATTTCGTGATTTACTCTTCTTTACTACATTAATAAATTTTAGTTATTATGCTGAATTCATTGTCATTATCGTAAATTTATTCAATATTGGAAGATATAGAAAAGAGATAATCAGAAATAGCTTTATTGATTGCAAAAAGCTTTTTAAATAGGAAGTTTTAAATTGGTTATGCTAATAAAATGAGTCAATGTACCTAAATCGCAGTACACTAAAGGGAAAGTCTTTAATTATAAAAACTTATGACTGTTACACCTATAAATCACACAACTATAACCTCTACACCTATAGCTGCTAGGCCGACTGTCAGCGATCGCTATCGGCTTAAAACAACTCAATTAGATATGCCGCCCCGGATCTTACTCGGGCCAGGGCCTGCTAATGTTCATCCTAGAGTATTGGGGGCTTTGAGCGTTCCTCCTGTGGGACATCTTGACCCAACATTCTTAGAACTAATGGATGAATTATGCAGCCTCTTGCGCTACGCTTGGCAAACCGAGAACCAAATGACTATTGCTGTAAGCGGCACAGGTAGTGCAGCAATGGAAGCTACCATTGCTAACTCAGTAGAGCCAGGGGATGTAGTACTAGTAGGTGTTAAAGGCTATTTTGGTCATCGTCTAGTGGATATGGCTGGGCGTTATGGTGGCGATGTCAAACAAATTAACAAGCCTTGGGGTGAAGCTTTTACCCTGGAAGAAATAAAAGCCGGTTTAGAGACCTACAAACCCAAAGTACTGGCTTTAGTTCATGCCGAAACTTCTACAGGAGTACGTCAACCCTTGGAAGGAGTAGCAGATCTTTGTCACCAACATGGTTGTTTACTATTAGTAGATACAGTTACCAGTCTTGGTGGCGTACCTCTCTACATCGATCAATGGGGAATTGATCTAGCTTATAGTTGCAGTCAAAAAGGGTTAAGTTGTCCTCCAGGGGCTTCTCCTTTTACGATGAGTGCTAGGGCATTAGAAAAACTCCAAAATCGCCAATCAAAGGTGCCTAACTGGTATCTCGATATGTCCCTCTTGACCAAATACTGGGGTAGCGATCGTGTATATCACCACACTGCACCGATTAATATGAATTATGCTTTCCGTGAAGCATTGCGTCTGGTGGCAGAAGAAGGTTTAGAAGACCGTTGGGCAAGACATCAAAAGAATGCTGAATTGCTTTGGGAAGGTTTAGCAGACATGAATTTAAAATGTCATGTACCCAAAGAATTCCGCCTACCAACTTTGACTACTGTGAAGATTCCTGATGGAGTGAATGGAAAGGCCGTTTGCCGTAAACTACTCAACGAATATAATATCGAAATCGCTGGTGGTTTAGGAGAGCTTGGCGGTAAAGTATGGCGTATTGGTTTAATGGGTTACAATAGCCGTCCTGAAAATGTTTTATTACTGTTAGAAGCTTTAAAAGAAGCAGTTTTTTCTTAACGGATGAGAGATGAGAGATGAGAGATGGAGTAATAGGTAATGCCCTCACCTTACTAGTATCTCTTATCTTCCTTATCTTGTTTAATTTTTTTTACTAGATTTGGTCTCTCTAACTGTACTTCCTAACCCTTGGATAATTCCTTTACCAATTAAGCCAATACCTTTACCAATAATTTGAGTTAGAGTAAATACTAAACTAGTTCCGAGAAATCCTAAGATTGATTGCAATCGAGGAGCGATCGCGTCTCTTAATTCTAGTATAATAGTTGCTAACCAAGGCAATCCTTGTAACTGAGATAGTTCCTCAGTTCTCGGAGCATAGATTGATAAATTAATAATTTTTCCTTGACTTAAAGTCAGGATTTGATAAGAACTTTCAAAGATATTTTTAGGAATTAGCCAATATTTTTCTGAACGATATCCCCAAGATACTTCATTACGAAAATGGGCGATCGCCCGAGAACTACGATAATTATTGAGATATAGTTTATATTTAAAAATCTCTAGATCTGCGAAATTGTTTAATACTAATTGCATAATTCCATTGGCGATTTGCAGCGTCAAATTATGCAGTAAATTCACCGCTCTATCAATCGCCTCAGGGGAATCAACTCGATAAGTAACTCGATCTATAGTGAGAGGATATTCCCAAGCTAAATAGGTTAAAAGTTCTGAAGCAAAATAAAGTTTAGTATAAATATTTTCTTGAAAAGTAGAATATTCTTGGACTAAAAGCTTTTTGAATTCTACTTTATCAATTTCAATTGAGTTTTCATAATTATCAAAAAAGAACTGCAACGCAGATTGCGCCCAAAGATTTCTGAGACCGACTCTTACTTGAAGAGCTAATTCGTGTTCCTGGTCAAGATCTTGTAAGCTGCCAGCTAAGCCTTCTAAGATGATATAAAGTAATTCCTGTTTTTTTTGAGTTTGTAAAATATCAATCTCTAACCATAACTGGGTGCTGTTGATCACACCAATCTTAATATCTTTGGCAACACTATTAAAAATTCTCGAAGCTACAGAATCAGGATCATCTTTAGCGATCGCGAATTGAGGAACAGTTAGTAATTGAATTTCTTGGGCTTTTGGTAATATCTGAGGAGATGATGAGGTCTTAGTAGGTATATTTTTTTTGGTACTAGCAAGACGTTCTACTAACCAATTAGCTGCCTTTAATTCCCTTTTACGACCTAACAGAAGCAAGCGATTTAAAGGTGGGATATCATTATCTGCCAGGCGATTTTCAATAGCTTGAATATCTTGAACAATTTCCTGTTTTCCTGTATTGCTAAAACTCGATAAAGCTTTTTGCCATAAATTTTGGTTAGCGGGCACTGAAAAATCATTTCCTTGCCAATAAAATTCCCCCGAGCTAATACATTTTAAAGCAAATGCTACAGTATCAATATTGGTTCCTTTGAGACAATATCCCCTGACTCCTAAACCTTGAATTTTTTCTAACTCTTGAGTTGTTAAACCAGAAGCCAATAATAAAATTATCAGTTCAGGACATTTCTTTAAGAATTGTTGACATAATTGCCAGCAAATATTTAATTCAAGATCATCGTAACTCCAACCAATAATCAGAATATCTGGAATAATTGCTCGATCTAAGCTTTCAAAGATGTCTTCGGTAGTTCCTGCTGCTAATTCAACGGAAAATTCGGCATCATCCGCTAATGCAGTACATAGTCCTAAGCGAAAAATCGGATCTCGATCGAGAATGAAAAGTTCGATTTGGTTTTCGGGCATCATCTCATAAGCATTTAATAATGAATAATGAATAATTAACAATTAACACTTTTTTCAATATTCGGTTATCCTGTTATAGATTATTTGGGTACTAGTTACCTGGTTTTCCTTACTCGTTCCTTATTTCGCTATGTCTTCATATTCTGAACAGAAAAAGAAATCGAGCATTGTTCACAAGCCATTCCTGACTGGGCAAATCAATATCTTTAATCCTCCTAAAGCAAATCCCAATGGTCGTTTAGCATCGGCCAAACTATTAACTAAGGATACAAACAAACGACACAATAGTCTTCTCTTAGATCAACTAAATGAGCAAATAGAGCACAATCTTAACTCATTAAGCTCAGATAATGCATCTATCAAATCCAGTCATTTTTTTCTGAGAAAAACAACCTTGATTGCGATCGCAATTGTCATGATTGCTAATATCTTATCGGCAATCGTGATCTCGAATCAAAAGCAAAAAACCCAGATCTCTGATGAGACTTCAATCGAGTCAAGATCCTTGTCTGACGTAGGCAACATGGATCTTTCATCTAAGGAATTTATTGAACTAAAAGCATCTAATTTAAGTTCAATTAATCAGGCGACAACTACTAGTCAAAATTCTTCCTTAAAGACCCCGGAAACTGATTCTGTAACAAGTCTTCCCTTGGCAATTCCGCCCCTAAATATTACTCAAAGTCCCAATCTTACTTCTCCCCAAATTCCGCCCCAATATTACTATATACTCAGCGAATATACAGGCGATCGCTCTTTGGCTAAAGCGAAAGAAAAAGTTCCCAATGTTTCCTTAATTACTTTGCAAGAAGGAGTATTTATTTATATGGGAGCATTTGGGCAAAAAGAGTTAGCCCAACAGTTTTTAGAGCAACTTAAACAAGAAGGCTTTTATGCTTATATTTATCCTACCGATCAATAAATGTAATTCAATTCACTATAATATTTATAATGTCTATTAGTAAGTTATGACCATAAAAAAACCTTGTTATGACAACATTCATCAAGTTAAAAGATAGGGTCATAACTGCTAACTGCTAACTGATAACTGCTAACTGCTAACCGTACTAGTATATAGGATATTAATAGAAGTCATGAGCTTATTTGATCGTCTTGGTCGAGTCATTAAAGGCAATTTAAATGATCTGATCAGTAAAGCTGAAGATCCCGAAAAAATTCTAGAACAAGCTGTTTTAGAAATGCAAGACAATGCGGTTAAAATGCGTCAAGCTCTGGCAACAGCGATCGCAACCCAGAAAAAAACCGAACAACAATTTAAAAAAAATCAACAGCAAGTTGATACTTGGCAACAAAGAGCCCAGTTAGCAATTTCCAAAGGAGATGAAAATCTTGCTCGTGAAGCTTTAATCCGCAAAAAATCTTTTTCCGAAGCTTGCAAGGTATTAGAAACTCAATTACAACAGCAAAATGAGGTGGTTAGCAACCTCAAACGTGATGCTAGAACCTTAGAAGGTAAAATTATTGAGGCTAAGAGCAAAAAAGATATGCTCAAAGCCCGAGCTAATGCAGCCAAAGCACAAAAAGAATCCCGAGACATCATTAGTGGAATTGACTCTAGTAGTTCCATCAGTGCTTTTGAGCGGATGGAAGATAAGGTTATGCAACTTGAAGCAGAATCTCAAGTTGCAGGACAGTTGGAAGAAGGAGTAAGTGTAGATGAACAATTTAGACAATTAGAAGCAGGACAAGATATCGAAGATGAGTTAGCAATGATGAAAGCTCAATTACCTGGTGCCGCTCCTTCTCAACCCAGTTTACCGGCAGAAGAAAGTCAAAATAACAATCTTAGAGATCCCGCTATTGATGCCGAGCTTGAAAAATTACGCTCCGAATTGAAGGATAATTAATCAGTAAAAAGTAATACAGTAGCAATAGTTATTCGTTAACTGATAACTAATAACTGATTGCTAATAACTGATTTATGGAGTTTTAAGAAATGAGTAAGGTAATCGAAATTGGTGATGCCGAATTTGATCTTCAGGTGAATCAAACAGAGAAACCAGTTTTGGTTTATTTCTGGGCTCCCTGGTGTGGCCCCTGTCGTCTAGTATCGCCGTCAATTAATTGGGCAGCTGATACTTATAGCGATCGCTTAAAAGTAGTAAAATTAGAAGTAGATCCTAACCCTGAGTCGAGAACAAAATGCCAGGTAGAAGGAGTTCCTGCTTTAAGATTATTTAAAAATAATGACATAGTCGTGTCCCATGAAGGTGCTATTGGAAAACAACAATTACAAACTATGTTAGATAATCATTTGTGATTTTTAACAGTTAGTAAGCTTTAAGCTCTAAGCCATTAGCTAACATCTACACAAACACAACCTAACATCTGTTGACTGGATTTAAACTTAATAATCATATTTAAGTTTTTTCTAGAAATACTTGTATCAGATTTTGATTAGAGTTATCGGTCTCTCTAGGGGTGCATCGCGATGCGCCTCTACTAATGGTTTGTTTTTTCCCAGAAATCACCTTAATTATCGAAAATTCCGAAACGATAACCTTTACCATAAACAGTATGAATTAGAGTTGGTTGATTTTTAACTTCTATCTTACGGCGTAGTAAACGCATCAAGGCAGCTAGGACATTACTGCTTGGTTTACCTTCATGTTGCCAGAGGTAATTATAAATTTCTTCATGGGTTAAAAGTTGACCTGGATGGCGCATTAAAAATGTTAAAAGCTCAAGTTCTTTTTGGGAAAGATTAATAATTGTTCCTCCACGATAAGCAGATTGATTTTCTAAATCCAGTTCTAGATCAGCTACTTTTAGTTTATTTTGCTCTGGGTGAGGAACACGTCGTAATAAGGCTCGAACTCTGGCTAATAATTCTCTTAACTCGAAAGGTTTAACGATATAGTCGTCGGCACCAGCATCTAAGCCCAAAACACGATCATCAATGGTATCTTTAGCGGTGAGGAAAAGTACGGGGGTCGTCAAAAAACGAGCTCGTACTTCTTGACAAATTTCTAAGCCAGATTTTTCGGGTAACATCCAGTCGAGAATTAACAAATCATAGTTATTTTTTCGTGCTAGTTCGCTGCCATCTCGACCGTTATAGGCGATATCAACTTGGTATCCTTCGTGGGCAAGTACCTTACTCAAAGGATCTGTTAATTCGGTTTCATCATCTACTAATAATATTTTCATACAAAATAGATAGAATTTAGGGTCACTTAACCCAAAATGAGATAGTCAAAAACTTAAAGTTGACAAATTTCTTTAATAGCTTCTGCCCAACCTTGACAACCTGGAGATTTAGATGTTTTCCAGCCTTTACCTGCTAAACTAGAATCTATCCCCGTTTTACTGGCAATAACCACAGGAATATCCATTTTTTCTAGCATTTCTAAATCTTGATAGCTATTCCCTAAGCCTATGGTGACAATTTTATCAGGAACAGTCTCAGGCTGATAATGCTCGATTAGCCATTGCACAGCATTTCCGACACTGGCATTGTTTCCCAGTATGTAAGAAAAGCGATCACCTACCACAACTCTAAACCCAAATTCGGCTGCTGCGTTTTCCAGCTCAGGAGTAGTGATATTTTTAGGCGGAATAAAAGGTTCGCTAAATTCTCTAGTTTTGGCTCTTTTAGCTGCTTCGCGGGACAATCCTATCAGAGATTGAATTTCTGTATCTTCAAAATCGCCGAATCCTTTGAGATTGTTAATTCTGAGCGCAGATTGGATAATTTTTAAACCCGCTCTAGCTTCAATATAACTACAGCCAAAGGTTTGGACATAATAGTCTGATTCTAGAGTAGCTTCGTCGGTTTGCCAACTAGGATCGCTTTTAGGAATAAAAATTGCACTACCATTTTCGACAATCAAAGGGTCATGTAAGCCCAAAATCTCTCTCCAATCTTCAACTTCGGCACGGGTTTTACTAGTAACAGGAATTATAGGAATTCCTTGGGTTTTTAATTGCTCAATCACGGGGATAATTAGCTGGTAGTCTTCTTCTTGATTGAGTAAATTGCCATCAAGACTGGTAAAAATAATCAACATCATTTCTTAGTTCCTTGATTTCTAATTCCTAATTCCTTAATAGATCCTATATAACTCGCGTGTTCCTTGACCGCGGAATGCGGTCAGCGCAGGCTCCGTCTTCTCTTGGTGCGCGTTCCTTAGCCGAGGGAACCTTATCCGAAGGTGTATCCTTTAGGGCGGCAGGGCGGGAATGGGGGAATTACATTTAATCTTAGGTCTAAATAGATCAACCTGGGGAAAATACTCCCCCCATCCCGGCACCGCTTTTACGGCGGAGTACCGCTGACTAGGTCGGCGGCGCAAGGTCACTCGTAAATTTACTTTGTACCCCTACTTAAACAGGACTTCCTAAAATAAAGAGACTTAAGAGAGTACCACTATTCCAAAGACTATGAAGTAGCATGGGGGCTAAAATATTGCGCGATCGCGTATAAACCGTTCCTAAAATAATACCTAAAGTTGTTAAAGGTAACACTTCTGATAAACTCAGATGGGCAACTGCAAAAATCAAACCACTGATAACAATAGAAGTAGAAACTGATAGATAGCGCGTCAAAGATGGTAAGAGAAATCCCCGAAACATAATTTCTTCAAATACGGGAGCCGCGATCGAAGCTGTCACAAAAAAGATCACTAAGGCAACCTTATCTTGAGCTTGTAAAGCTAAATACAATAAGGGGTTGCTGCCGCCTTGTCCATGCCAAATTTCTTGATTAATTAAAGATACCAAAAGTACTGCCGGAATGGCTAACAAATAACCACCAAATCCCCAGAAAACCCAATTGTCAAAAAACTTAGCTTTAAACCAATCTTCAGATAAAGGAAGATAAGACTTAATCGAATAATATAAAACTCCCAGCCCACCGATCACCATCAAAATATAGGTAAACAAAACATATAATGCTTTAATTCTTAAGCCAGCATTAGCCACATTAAATCCTACAATACCTAAGAAAAACGGTAGCACAAATTGACCAATAAAGAAAAAACCTACAATTAATACTTGCCAAGTAATTTCTCCGTCCCAAGGGGTATCCCAAGATTTATTACTGTTGGTTGCTAAGATAGAATTTTCTTTCTTAAGTAATAGTTGTACTACGAGAAAAATTAATAAAATAACGCCACTAAAACCTCCCACAACAGGAATTCCACTAATCAAAGCTAATTTTAAAAAAGCATTAGCAGCAGCAAGCTGTTGTTGTTCCTGTAACAGAGACAACTCGGTTTGATTATTTGCTAGTTGATATAATTTCTCTAAAGATTGATCGCGAAACCAACTATCGAGATTTTCTTGAATAATTGCTTGGCTATCGGAACTAATTTTGGGTAATTTCTGCCAAAGATTAGTTAATAATACTGCTGTTTGAGAATATTCATCCTCAGGGTCATCAAGACGGGTAATTAATTGCTCCCAAATAGCTAAAGCTTCTGTTGTCTTATCTTCCTGTGCCAGTAAAATTCCTTGTTTTAAATCTATTTCATCAATAAATTTGTTGAGCTCTGCAATTTGTTGTTGCAATTGTTTAGCTTGAGAAGAGTAATCAGTTTTAACTACCTTAGTTTTTAATAAAGAATTATCCGATTGATTATCCGAAGCGATAATTTCTGATAATTGATTTAATTGAGTTTGAAAATGCTCTTTCGCGAGTACTGCTTCTTCTCGATTTTGCCGATATTTTTCTAAAGCCGTAACTTGCGGATTTTCTCCTAATGCAGAGGAAATTACCTTATTTAAATCCCCATTCTCCTCTTCTAATTTTAGCTGAGAAGCATAAAGCACCAAATTAGTTTGGTATAATTCTAGCCTACCTTGAATTTGAGGCTCTGAAAGACTTACTGTAAGGGACAAAAAGACTCTAGCGATCGCTAGTAGTGTCAAAAAACCTAAAACCAACCGCTTAACTATCATTAATATTTCACAACCTCTCAGATTTATCCTGAATCATTTTCTGCTAAATCCTTGGGATTTAGCAAGAGGTCTAGTTAAGATCTTCAGCAAGCATAAATACGTAAAGATTAATTTTATCGTGAGTTAGAGAGCCTGAACAGCTGCGATCGCATCCTGGTCTCTAGGATAGCCCCATTTACTGCCAAGATCACGAATCATCTTGAAGATCAATCCGCAAACAACGGTGTTCGTGACAAGAGCGATTCCGGGAAAAGGGTTAAAACCTATTTGAACTTTTGGTATTTTTATGGCTAATATTCTTAATTTCAAAGTTAAAACAAAAAGCTGGCAACAGAGAAAAATTCAACAAAAAGTCCAATAAAACAAGTGAAATCTGTCAGTGAAGATCGCCAAAAATTGCTTAGGGATGCTAACTGCACAGCTCAGTAATTCCAACGATAAGGGGTAAGTGCTATCTTTAAAAAATTGGCAATTAGAAGAATCAAAAGTTTTAACTAGATTGGGAAGCATAGTAATAGTTTTATATCACAAATTTTAGACAAATACTGAAAAATTAGCATGTTTATTTGTTGGCTATAAACTGTCTGATTGTTTTTTCCGTTTCTGTAGCGTCGTTAGTGCGATCTTGATCTTTTCCCAATGTTCTGCGTGAGGCAACAAGGAATAGGGAACAAGACAAATTGCTGTAGCGTCAAGTTAAGGTAGCAGTTTTTACCTAATAAAAGTAAACTTTGAGACAATTACAATTAGCGAGTGTCATTTAATTTATGAAGAGAAGTAATCCCAGACGTAAAGCAATTGTAAAAAATCTTAGTCTGTTAAGTGCAATCAGTACTATTGTCAGTTTTACTGCGGCTTCTTCGACATTGGCACAAGAGATTTTAAGGAATATTACCCTAGATGGTCAGATAAATCCTAACCCGATGATGATTGATGGGATGAGTGGCGGTAGCATACAAGCGATCGAAGTTGTCCATATCAAAGAAACTACTACCGGCTACTGTAATGGACTGGTAGATCAACAGCCAAATCATATCTTAACTCTCAATAATTTTTTTGAATTTCTCAAAATTGAAGTCGAAAGCTCTACAGATACTACGATTTTAGTACAAGGCCCTGGAGGTGTTTGGTGCAATGATGACTATAATAATGATGATCCAGCCTTAGAAGGTCAATGGCAACAAGGGAAGTATAAAATTTGGGTTGGTTCCTATGATGAAACTCCCAATAGCTATCGTATTAGAATTACAGGTGATAATCCTTAGCAAACTAGGTAATAAATGATCTTTGAGCGATCGTGATTTGTAGATCTTTTTGAACTTTTGAAGCAGGAGTGTCCCAGTAGAACTACAATATAGTCAAGGCTGGTAGTTAAAAAATTATTAAATCTTAAGATTTTAAATGCAGATTTATCTTGACTATAGCGCAACTACTCCACCCCGAGCAGAAGCGATCGCGAAAATGCAGGAAGTAATGGCGAAACAATGGGGAAACCCCTCAAGCTTACATGCTTGGGGCGAAAGATCGGCGATCGCCTTAGAAATAGCTCGCTTACAAGTAGCTAATTTGATCAATGCAGTCACTTCTGAATCTATCGTATTCACTTCTGGTGGGACAGAAGCCGATAATCTAGCAATTATGGGAGTAGTGAACCAATATGCAACTCCTCAACATCTGATTATTTCTAGTGTGGAGCATTCTGCGGTTTCCCAGCCGGCAAAATTTTTAGAACAACAGGGTTGGCAAGTCACCCGTCTCGGGGTCAATCATCAAGGTAGAATTAATCCGCTAGATCTGCAAGCAGCGATTCAACCGAACACGGTTTTAATTTCTATTATCTATGGACAAAGCGAAATTGGTACTCTGCAACCGATTGAAAAATTAGCCAGCATTGCCCGTAGACATAATATTCTGTTTCACACCGATGCGGTACAAGTTGCGGGACGCTTACCCCTTGATGTGCAACAGCTCGGAGTAGATTTGTTATCAATGTCTGCCCATAAAATCTATAGCGTACAAGGTGCCGGTGCTTTATATATCAAACCTGAAATCAATTTGTTACCCCTGATGGGTGGGGGCGGACAGGAAAAGAAAATTCGTTCGGGAACTCAGGCTGTTCCTACCATAGCGGCTTTTGGGGTAGCATCTGAACTTGCTGCCCAAGAAATGTTGGCTGAAGCTACAAGACTGAGAGCATTACGCGATCGCTTATTTGATTATTTTGTCGGTTGTCCCTATCTGATTCCTACAGGCGATCGCTTATATCGGCTCCCCCATCATGTTAGCTTTGTGCTTAGTGATTTATTTGCTAGTCAAACTAAAAATGTCACAGGCAAAACCCTGGTACGGGAGTTAAATTTAGCAGGTATTGGCATCAGTGCTGGTTCAGCTTGTCATAGTGGCAAACTTAACCCCAGTCCAATCTTGCTAGCTATGGGTTACGACGAATTAGCAGCGAAAAGAGGAATTCGTCTCACTTTAGGCAAAGATACTACCGAAGCGGATATTGATTGGACAGCAATGGTACTGAAACAAATTTTAAGACGTCTGATCTGTGCTGCTAATCCCTCCAGTAACTACTTAATGATGAACTAATATTAAAACTCTGCGCTTGAATAGTTATCAATAAAGTTGACTGGGAGCCGTCAGACATCAATGATCTGATCCCGTCTAATAAACTTAAATTTATTTTTATTGCTAAATAAAAAAAGAAAATAATCTTTACTTTATCAGGATTGCTTGATTTATGACGAATATTGTTACATATTTAACAGAATCAAAAATTGACTTAAATGTTAAGCTTATTAAAGCTAATACTCAAAGCATTTAGTTAATTTATTTAATTATGTTAACTAATACCTATTTTCTAGCTAATGTTCACAATGAGACCTCTGTATTTGTTCTTGGGATAGAAGCGCTATTAGAACGAATAGTATTTTTTTTAGAAGTAACTCTGGAAATCATTGCGATTTTAATTGTTATTTCAGCTGTTTTGATTGCTCTACAAAGATTACTTAAACGAATAGGCCGAGTAAGGTATTATGAAACATGGAAATTTATTCGGCTAGAACTTGGTCTTGCTCTAGCTCTATCTCTGGAGTTTTTGTTAGCTGCTGACATTATTGCAACAGCGGTTTCTCCTAGTTGGGATGCTATTGGGAAGCTAGGAGCAGTCACTGGAATTCGTACTTTTCTGAACTTTTTCCTCCACAAAGAGGTTCAAGAACTAGAATCTAATTCTCATCATTTGAATCTTGAGCTTTGATTGATAGTTTAACAGGATGTTTTCCAGAATATAAATGTAAATCTTGTTGTGGATAGGGAATTTCAATTTGATAATGTTCAAAAAATACATTGATTGCAAAATAGAGTTCGCTTTTAATTATCGGTTGCTTCTGGGGATGTTCAATCCAGACTAATAAGTCAAAATTAATCGCACTATCCCCAAAACCTAAAAATAATACTTGAGGAGCAGGAAAAGTTAAGACATCCGAACATTTTTGAGCTGCTTCTAGAAGTGCTTTTTTGACCAATTCCACTTCAGAATTATAAGAAACTCCAACAGGTATATGTAGTCGAGAAATAGGATTTTGATGACTCCAATTAATTACTTCACCTTCGAGAAAGCGAAAATTAGGCACGATAATAGAAACTTGATCGAGAGTTCTAATTACGGTACTACGAGGTCCAATATATTCTACTGTACCCATATAGTCATTGACTTCGACAAAATCACCAACTTGAATAGGACGCTCAAATAATAGAACTAAACCACTACCAAAATTCTTGGCAATATCTTGAAAACCAATACCAACTGCCACCCCAACAGCACTAGCTAAAATCGTTAATGAACTGAGATCAAATCCCCAAACTTGGAGTAAAACAATAGTACCAATAGAGATAAAAGTATATTTGATGAAAATTGCGATCGCATCTCGAATTCCCCGATTAAGTTGGGTAAAGATAAAAACTTGAGAAAGCAAAAAATTAGCTAGAGTACTCGCTACTATAATTAAAGCAATTTCTAACGCAGCTAAAATCAGAAAATCAGGGAGGGAATAAGAATTATCACCAATAGAGATCAAAGAAATAGTAAAACTTTCGATCAACCGATCTCTAATTTTATAACTCCAAGATCTAGTCAGGGGGAAAAGATTAGTGATATAAATAGTAACAATTATCCACAAGCTAATTCTTATTAATAATAAAGAAAAGTCTAGAGCTAATTGTAATATTTTATTTTCATTCGCTTCAGGATTATTAATATCTAAGCCAAAAATTGTTGACCAAAACAAATGCGATCGCTGCCAAATTTTCCCCAAAAACCAATGAGAAGTAACCAATAAAATTACCAGAATAGTAGATACAAAAAATCGACGCACTAAATAAGATTTAGTTCTCTCTCGTTGAGCTTTCTCTACAGTTTTAGTAACTATATCGGCCCAAATTTCAGCTTGTTCCTGACGAGAAATTTCTGAGGGGGTATCATTTTCTGTAACAGTTAATAGATAGCGACCATTAATAAGAATAATGGGCAGTTTATTTCGAGTTTCAATTGTAATCTGAGGTTTTTCTTCCGATTCAACCACTGCTTTTAATTGAGAATGAATCCAGTCAGCACGAATTTCTGCTGGAAATAAATCATAACCAACTACTTCAAAAAGTTCTCGTCCATCAATTTCTATTGCCTCTTTAGAGTTAGCTTGTGCCAAAACAGGTGTTAGAAATAAACTGATCCAAAGAATAATAACTAAGATTAATTTGGGCAATTTTTTCTTCATTCAAAAACTAGATATTGGTCTCTATTACTTATATATGAGTATCACCTAATGGTTGAATTCTTGATAATTTTCTATGGGAATGTAGGTCAGAAACAGATTGTTTTAGGTATTTACAACTAGATAAAAAGACTCTAGTTTTATGAGTACTCCTTGCCAAAACAATCACTGTTAATTACACTTCGCCTATAATTTTACCAGAGCAAGTGTCAGTAAAGGACTAGCTTCGCGTCGCCACGAGACGTACAAGACGCACGACGGAAAAGTCGGAGGCAACCTCCAGAGGTTCAATTGGATATGGCGAGGTTTCCTCAAACTTCGTTAATTACTTATCAAGAAAAGCATCACGCCATTTTCTTACAGAATTGATGAGGTAAATATTTTCACACTGTAGTAAATCTTTTTTGGTAATTAACGCTTCCTTAATTTGATTTTTTGCTAATAAATGAGCACGAAAACTACCTGCCAACAAACCAGATTCTACTGGTGGAGTAAATAATTCATCATTAAGCTTAACTACGATGTTAGCGATACAAGTTTCTGTTATTTCTCGTCGTTCATTCCACAAAATCACATCATCGTAATCAGGATAAGATTGCAGAATGTTATTGTAAATTTTTCTATTAGTAGTTTTATGGTAAATAAAAGGATTATCAATATCTATAGGCAGATCAGACAGACATAATTTTACAGGTCGTGATAAGGATAAATTATTTAAACATAAAGGAATTGCTTCACAGTTAATTTGTCCTTCTTTGCTGACTAATAGTCTAATTTTATGAGGTTTATCTGCTAGAGAATTTGCCAGCAATTGTAATTGTTTATCTATCTCTTCTAAGTCAAGCACAAATTTAAAATAAAGAGCAGATTTCTCTAGTCTTTGCCAATGATAATTAAGTAAAAAATAACCTTCATGAGCTGTCCAGAGAATCGTTTCCAATAACGAGAAATCCGAATATTTTTGGGTCAACACTTGGGCTTTTACCTGACATTCTTGATATTCATGATTGCTTACAGAATCCCAGACGATCCCCCCACCAACTCCATATTCTGCTTGGTTGGTTTGTTTATTAATAACTACTGTACGAATAGCGACATTAAATTGTGCTTGATTATTAGGATTAATAAAACCAATTGTCCCAGTGTAAATATTACGAGGTTGAGTTTCTAATTTACGAATAATTTCCATGGTGCGAGATTTGGGTGCACCCGTGATCGAAGCACAGGGAAACATTGCTGACATGATATCTGTAGTAGAAACTTTAGTCTTAGCAGTGACAGTGGATGTCATTTGCCATAAAGTGGGATATTTTTCTACCTTGAATAAACTGGAAACATTAATACTATTAAGTTGGGCTATCTTAGCTAGATCGTTGCGAATCATATCGACAATCATTACATTTTCTGCCCGATTTTTCTCAGAATTATGTAACCAGTTGGCTAAGATTATATCTTGATCGTAAGTGTAACCTCTAGCAGCTGTTCCTTTCATGGGACGAGTTATGATAAGATCGCGATCGCGACTAAAAAATAACTCGGGAGAAGCAGAACAAATTGTTAATTCTTCTAGATCTACATAAGCCGAATATTCTGCTTGTTGAGCTTTTACTAATTGCAGAAAATATTTCCAAGGAGATTCTGTAAACTCGGCAAGTAACTTCATAGTGTAATTAACTTGATAAGTCTCTCCCTGGGCAATATAGTCTTTGATTCTGGCAATAGAATGATGATAAGATTCCTCAGAGATACTGGGCTGCCAATCGAGAGTAAAGTTGGCCGAATATTTTGGTAACTCAATAATTTCTGGTTGTTGGTATAGCCCAAACCACAACAAGGGAAAGGAACTGCTTTTATGAGTTATTAATGAAGAATCAAAAGCAGAAGCGGCTTCGTAACTAATAAATCCTGCAGCGTAAAGTTGGTACTTTTGAACCAGTTCATTAACTAATTGCCATCGGGATGACACCTCTGCAAGACAATTGGCTTTGATTACCTGGGACGGTTGGGAAAATTTTAGCCATTGTTTGCGACTAGCATCGTGGATCACAATTTGATTCATAAGTTATACTTATTCTTGCCTTTTAATTAATTGTTACAAAAATCTTCTCGAAGAAACAATATAACAATATCCTCTCGACATCTTATAAGTGACATCCTCCCACACTGAATCAAAAATTACAGTGCGGGCTTCTGGGCTTCCAACTCTCACAAGTTGGCATTTTTGGATCGGCACTTATCTAGGCACAAGACTCCCGACAGTACGCCAACAAGTCGGTTCTACATGGTCAGGAAACCAGACCGTAGCCCGACTTCATTACCAGACAGTTTCCTTTCCCGATAGTCCATCGGTACTAGATTATTTAATTCTCAATCGAGAATTACTCTTAGAAGTCATCTTAAAATTTAGATCCTCAACGAAGATCATATCGGCTTAGTCGCAGAGTTGATGGGCAAGCTGAAAGTGAAAATTCTTACGAGTATTAGATATTTGATGATGAAGTTGAGCAACCTTAAGTTGTGCTCTTTCCCAATTTTTCCCCCCTTCTTCTGCCAAGATGCTTTGCGTTGCAGCTCTTTAAGCCTACGTTGCAAGTCTCGCAAGAATCTAGCTGGTTCAACTCGGAAATTATCACCAGTCACCAGAAAAGATTCCAATCCAATATCAATTCTCTTGGGCAGTACCGAGAAGGGGGTTCGAAGATTATCTTGGTTCAATGCCAGAATACTGAATTGTTATTCCCCATTCTGGCAACTCTAGGTGAGGAAACCATAAAAGGTCTAAGACACAAGTCTTGGCTCTCTTAACTCCTTAATTATTAGGACTTCATGCTGTCACGAACTTCTTGGATCACTTCCATCTCAATTTCCTGTTGCTCTCCTGCAAACTCGTTATCGGGAGTAATAAATAGCATACAATGACAATCATGGCGCTCACGCATCGGCACACAAGGACAGTTCCAAAAGGCATTTTTAACCTCTGCTTCTTTATCTTCATAATGACGACAGGGACATAAAGGCGCGCCTAATTCATCTTTATGTCTCGCTAATCCTTCAATTACTACCGCTGTAACCGAGGGATCTACGCAAAAGTAAGTATCAGTCCTTTTGGCATATTGTTCAGCAAAGTTTTTCATCGCCTTTAATGTTTTATCTTGTTCTTGAGTATTGCTTGTCGTCATAATGATTTAAATATTCACATAGAGAAAATTACATTAGTTCATTTTATCGGAAAATGGGTTGTGGACTGAATTCTCAAGTCAGATCAATCTTAACGGCAAAAAGTATAAGTACTTTTTTTGTGCTACATTAGAATCACCAAATAAAAAAATTGCTAAATTAAGTAGCTTTAAAAAATAAATAACTTCATCAAACTTGTGAGTAAAGTCAATAGTTTTTTTATTAGAAATAAAGAACAGGAAATAGTTATTATTTGTCGAGTTTTTGAATAAGGCTGAATAAGATAGCATTTTTCAGCAATAGTTCAACATTTTTGCCAAATTATTAAGTTATGAATTTCTGACATTGTAATTTTTCTTGTTTCTTTGAGCTGTTCACCGTTACCTCTTGTTTCTTTATTCTCTTTTTTGAGTTTAAGCATAGCAAACTAAGTGTAGTAAAATCAAATAAATTCTACAAGCTTTTGAAAATAATCTTTTAAATTTGAAGCTACAAGTATTGGTGAATAATGATACTTTTTTAGGGTATAATAGCGAAGATACTAGGATACCCAAATAACTTTAAATTATTTTAATATTACATTAAGTTGTCATATAACAAGTGCAATAATTATATAATTTTGTCAGAAAAATACAGAATAAGTTCAAACTTTTGATAAAATAATTGAACTGTAGTAATTTTTATCTTCATTATGGCTCACAATACACTGACACCTGATGAATGGTATGACCAGTATGAAGAAGCGTCTGTTAAACAGCAATATCAAATGCTTCTCGATATCATGCAACAACCTCTATCCCAAGATTTTCTTGAAGCAACAGAGATGGGTGATTTATTAATTACCATGAGTGATGAACTAAACAGTAATAATTTAATTAATGAGTCTTTAAAACTAATTCAGTTGGTACAGCAGCAACAACCAAAATTTTATAAAAAAGAATTTCCTTATTACGATAAATTTTTAATTGAATATTATCTCTACACAAAACAATATAATTTAGTTGAAGATACTCTCGTTAGATTTAAAAAGTATCCCATAAATAATGTTGATGAACTATTTGTAATTTTAGACCTATTAAATTTTTATGAACAACCAGAAATTGCTGTTGATTTATGCAAAAATACTTACAATACAGTCAAAAAAAGTTCTAAGGTAATTAGTGGAACAGAAGATGAATTAGCCTGGATAATTATTACCAATTTAATGGAGCAACTGTATCAAAAACAGCAACAAGGCAAAGATATTGGTTGGAAAAAATTTGAGACTGAATTAAAAAAATATGACTATAATGAGAATCAAGAATGGTTAGAAGATACTAAGTCAATTATCGCTACAGAATTTAATCTGGAACAGTTTTTAAGTCAATTAAAACAAAAAAAATTATATCGTCGAGCCTTCTATGCCCTATCTACTGCTTTCTATATTTATATGAAAGAGGAAAAGCAGATGAGTTTTGTTTGTTCCCAAGAAATTTGGGAAATTATTTTTGATTTTTTAGGAGATAGAGAATTAAGTTTCAAACAACAAAGCAATCCTAATACATTTTTTAGTTTTGATAAAAAAGATTTAGAACCATATATATCTCAAAAAATTTATAGCTTTCTTTCTCTGAAACAAGCCCAGGGATTCGCTACTTTATGGGGCATTCCCTATCTTTATGACTTCTTGCTCTCTAAAGAAATAATCAGAGAACAGGTTTATCGAAAGGTAATAAAAATTACTAATCAATTGAAAACAGAATTACTAAAATCTTACCAAGATAATTGGGAATTATGGCGGTATGATTTTATCAATCGTTGGCAACCAGATTCCAATGTAGACTCATCAGAATTGAGCAAGCAAGCACAGTTATTTACTAACAGCTTTGAACATTCCGAACCTCTCAGTGATCAACCAGGAGAAGGTAAATTAGAATCTTTCATGAATACAGTCGCAGACAAGTTAGGCATAGATTTGGATGCCATGAAACATGAATGGGAAAATGCTGCTGAAGAAATTGAAGATTCTGATGAATCTTTAGTTGGCGAACCAGAAGCAATAGAAATAACTAAAGAATTATCTCCTAGTAAATCTAAATCCAAGAAGAAAAAGTCAAGTCTTGGGATAGCTGCACAACTATATAACAATAAGAAAAAATAGCATTTGATCTCGATCTTGAAATAAATTGATTCCCAGCTTTTTAACGATTTCGGTTAGCTAAAACATATTTTATTAGTTCCTTAAGACGAATTTCTTTACAGTTTAGTTATGTCTTTATTTTTTCTAAAAATGCGATCGCGCAGCGCCAGCCTCCGGCTGATCGCTTTTTTAATTACTCATTCCTCTGCGGGAAGATTTTAAACTTGTTACTCAATCTTTATTCGTTAACTTCACAGAAAATAGTAGTAGCGATAGGGCACCTCGGTTAATTGTCTTATTGCGAATTTTCAGAGCTTAAAACCAATGATATCTAGTTTCTATCCTCAATAAGATTTGTATTTTTCGAGGTGCCCGATAGAGAATTAGCTAGACTTATAAATTTGATAGAGATTATATGATCTTTACCAAAATTAACAAAATTCATCGTATTTATACGGTAATCAGTTATTTTTACTTCAATGATTTCTAGCAATTAATTCAAGATGTTCCGCGAAATAATCCTTGAGGACGAATTAACAGAATTACGACCATGATTAATAAAGCTACGCCCAATTTATATTGGGAACCGAGAAAGGGAACGCTTAATTCCTGAGCAATACCAATAGTTAAGGCTCCAGCGATCGCACCATAAGGATTGCCTATGCCACCCAAAATAACCGAGGCAAACATAGGTAAGATGAGAAACCAGCCCATATTAGGACGGACAGTGGTGATTAAACCGTACATCCCTCCTGCAACTGCCGTTAGTACCCCAGTAATAATCCAAGTCCAAAGCACTACCTGCTCCACATTAATGCCTGATACCCTAGCTAAATCAATGTTATCGGCAACTGCACGCATCGCTTTACCAACTTTGCTATTTTGCAGCAGAAAATGTAGCGCCAGAATAGCCGCGATCGCAAGTATAATAACCACAACACGATAATAGGCAATTTTGAGATCCCCAAATTCTAAAGCTTTTACTACAGGTAAGTCATAGGACTGGTTGCTGCTACCCCAGATTAAGAGAATGCCACTGCGGAGGAAAAGAGCCAAGCCAATAGAAATGATAATCAAGGTGGTATCGGAGGCTCGGCGATCGCGCATTGGTTTCCAAAGCAAGAATTCGGCAATCAGCATCATGACGATAGTCCCAATTGAACCAACTATCATAGATAACCAAATATTAATACCATTAATATTAGCAAGCCAAGTAAAATATGCTCCTAGAGTCATAAAATCCCCATGGGCAAAATTGGAGAGGCGTAAAATGCCATAGGTTAAAGTCAAACCGATCGCCGCTAGGGCAAGTATGCTACCAATAGCAATGCCATTAAAAAGTAATTGAACATCCATAGATTTTAAGGAACGAGGAACAAAGAACAAGGAAATTTCCTATTTCTGTTGCTCAAATATAACCTGAGTAACATCTTGGATTGCTGTTACCAAATCTTCATTAACAATTCTGATATCAAACTCTTTACTAGCAGCAATTTCTTCTTTTGCTCGGAGCAAACGTTTTTCAATATCTGATTCAGAATCTTTGCCTCGTTGGCGAATTCTCGCTTCCAACTCCTCAATCGAAGGTGGTAAAAGAAAAATTCTCAGAGCATCAGGAAAGATCCCAGAAATAATTCTGGCTCCGACTAATTCTATTTCTAGCAAAACCAATTTTCCCGAATCTATTAAGTCCTGAACTTTAGTTTTCGGTGTACCATAATAATTTCCTGCATATTCTGCCCATTCGAGAAATTCGCCATCCGCGATCGCTGATTCAAATTCCTCTCGACTCAGAAAATAATAGTCTCTGCTATCAACTTCCCCTGGGCGAGGTTTTCTGGTAGTAGCAGAGACAGAAAGATGCAGTTGAGAATACTCTTGAACTAAGGATCTGACTATAGTTCCTTTACCGACACCGCTGGGGCCTGTAATAACGATTAATTTTCCTGATGGCATGGAAATTGAGAAAATTAGTTGGTACTTTCTTTATTTACCACAAAGCGATGGGCAACGGTTTCTGGTTGAATTGCTGACAAAACTACATGGGAAGAATCCGTGATAATGACGGCTCTAGTACGACGTCCATAGGTGGCATCTACTAGTTGTCCTTTATCTCTAGCTTCGGTAATAATTC
>JASJDR010000146.1 GCA_030065615.1 Xenococcus sp. MO_188.B8
ATCTTCCTTGTCCACCCCCTCTCCCCACACTCTCTACCTTCTTCCCACACTCCCCCCTCTCACCTAACTAGTAATTTATAAATACTGAATTGACGCTCTAGTAAGAGCGCACCAAGAGAAGAAATAGCCAACAACAGCAAGCCCTTAAAATGATGTTCAGCTTGCTGGTCTCCCACTTCCTCATCAAGACATGCTCGGGAAATTAAATATGTCAGCGATTCAATTACAAAATAGGCATTTTGGGTTTGAGATCATCTGATTTCAAAATAGCTTTTCCAGTTAGACAACGCCAATGGTGATCGAATAAATCTGCTCTTTGATTGCGGAAACTAGCCAAGGCTGGTGCTGCGGGAAACGGCCATAAACGATCAAAAATAATTTCGTGGTCGTGCAAACTAAACTGAAGTAAATAAACAGCAGGAGTCGCTGAGAGTTCCTCTAGGAGGTTAGCTCCTAAACGGTAAAGACTTTGACGTTGCTTGGTGGGAAAATCTATTGGTTGTTCATAATAATTCGGGATCGCGCCTTCACCAATTATGTCAGCAAATAACAGTCCCTTATCAGTTAACAATATGGGTAACCAGAGATTTCCTAACCAAGAATCTCCCACACTGATTTTATATCCCAAATTTTTCTCTACCCAATGTCGGCGACGATAAAGATCTTTGCAGGCAGAATAAATTGCTTTACTAGGAAAATCACAATAGTCTGGTAACTGAATGGTCAAGGGACAATAAATAGTGTTAGATTCTTTGTAGGCTATTCTATTGCTTTTTGATGCGAAAGAACCAGCAGAAATAGTCTCAACTATGGCATCTGGAGAGTTAGCATAGATCCCTCTTTTAAGAGCAATTACCATTCTCTCTGTTACTGGCGATGCTGAAATTATTTTGCCTTCTTCGTTAACCTCGGCGTTAATGATGATTAAAGCTTTTTCCATTCCCCTTCCATGGTTGTAAACTACTGCGATTGCTTGGTTCTGATGTTTTGCTTAAGTTAGTATTCGATAATTACTCATTAGTTAGATTTTGGTAACTAAAATTTAAGTCTAAGACCAACGATTGATGTGACTAGACACAATCATAACAAGATTTTGCTCTGTGATGTTAAGGGTCAGGGGTTAGGTGTTTTCCTCGTTCCTGATTCCTTATTCTTCGTTCCTAGTTAATCAATATCTAATGTTAACTTAGGATGAAAATACTCTATTGAATTAATGATTTTTTTAAGAAATATCCTATGGAGCTCCTTGAATATCAAGCCAAAAAATTATTTCGCCAGGTAGGTATTCCTATATTACCCTCTCAAACCATCAAAGATCCCAGACAAATTAAGCAATTACAAATCCCCTATCCTGTGGTCTTAAAATCTCAAGTTAGAGCGGGAGGTCGCGGCCAAGCTGGGGGGATTAGATTTGTGGCCAATACGATTGATGCGATCGCTGCTGCGCGAACTGTTTTTAATTTATCGATCTTGGGAGAGTATCCCGAGGTGATCCTAGCAGAGGCTCGCTATGATGCTCACAAAGAATTATTTTTAGCGATCGCATTAGATTATCAACTTAAACGTCCTGTACTGTTAGGCTCTTCTTCTGGGGGCATGGATGTCAAACTATTACTGAAAAATCTACAGCAGGTGGTAATTGAGACAGAATTTTCCCCTTTTTACGCTCGTCGTCTAGCTTCTCGTATGAATCTGTCAGGGAATTTACTACTTTCAGTTAGTAAAATTAT
Organism: Xenococcus sp. MO_188.B8; assembly: GCA_030065615.1. Taxonomy (GTDB): domain Bacteria; phylum Cyanobacteriota; class Cyanobacteriia; order Cyanobacteriales; family Xenococcaceae; genus Xenococcus. The sequence continues at coordinate 1,731 of JASJDR010000146.1, forward strand.
CGAAAAAATGTATAGTTTATTTCAAGCAAAGGATTTAGAGTTAGTAGAAATTAATCCTTTAGGGGTTAATAGTGAAGGAAAATTAATGGCCTTAGATGGTAAAATGACTATTAATCAACATGCTTTGTCAAGACATCCTGAAATTGTTACATTAAGTAAGGCAATAAATGTTGAGCAAAATTCACAATTGCCCTCGCGAAGTACCTCACCTGCTGCAAAATCAAAAAATCAAAAATTAGCCAAAGTTCAATGGTTAGACTGGCAGAATTCTCAGGAGAAAATTGCTGTAATTACTAATGATTTTGAGTTGGCTGTGCTTAGTTGGGATTTAATTTGTCAGAGCAGGAAGCAGCCTGCTTGTGGGATAGTTCTCGATTATAATCTTCAGGATAATGATGGGGAAACTAAGTTTTTTTGTGAACAATTAACAGATATTTTTCAACAATTGCAGTCATTGAAAAATATTAAAGTAGTGTTTATTAATATCTGGGCTTCTCAGGATAGTAATAACGCGATCGCGAAAACTATTTTTGATTATCATCAGGCTGTTACCGATTCTCAGATTGCAATCTCAGAAAATGAGACGAAAAAGACAAAAAAAAATCAGAATCTAGCTATAAATTCTAGTGATTCAACTTCTCAAAAATCACCACCATTCAAGTTTATTATGCGTTTAGTTACTGAAGAAATAGAGCATTATCAAGAAGAATTTAAAACTAATGACATTTACTGGACAAATAACCTTGAAGAAGCAATATCGAAAATAAAAAACTAAGGAATGAAGAACGAGGAATGAGGAAAAGTAAACTATTATTAATTATCTAATTACCAAAAATGAATTGGAATTTTGAAAGTCAAGTTATCGTTCAAGGTATTGTTAAACCTCAAGTTTTAGCCAAAGCTTTAAAGATGAAAGCTTATGGCTCTAATATTGTCGCAGGAATTGGTACAAGGGTGGATGAGGAGGAAGACGAAGCAATTCCTATTTTTGATTTAGTAGAACATGCCTTGTCAGTAGTAGGGGAAGTAGAAACTTCTTTGATTTATGTCGATCCCTATGAAGTATTAGATGCAGTCCAAGAGGCGATCGCTGCTGGAATTAAAAATCTAATTATCTTGACAGAAAATATTCCTCCCTTAGACATTATTGAATTGTTGATTCAAGCACAAAATCATCAAGTATCTATCTTAGGGCCAGGCAGTTCAGGGGTTATTATTCCGAAACAGATATCTTGGGGTAATTTACAGCCTCAATATTTTCAACCTGGCACTATAGGCATAATTGGCTATAGTGAGTATCTGATATATGAAGTAGCTAGAGAGTTAAATCTTTCTGGTTTCGGACAATCGATTGCTATTGGTTTAGGTCAGTCAAAAATGAATGCTTCCGATCTCGCTCAATGGCTAAAAATACTCGATCAAGATCCCAATACGCAAACAATTGTCTGGATCGAAAAAGTAACTAATTTTGAATCTTCTATAGTTAAATGTTTTCGGGAGAATACTAGTAAGACAGTGGTGGCCTATCTAGTAGGTTCTAAAACTCCAGAAGAAAAAACTTTCAAAGATGCGGTAACGATCTTGAGTAATCATTTATCCCATACAATTCCCGCAACTGGTAGCCATACTAAAACTATTAGCATGTTAAAGAAAGCAGGAATTAAAATCGCCAAAAAACCGGCGGAGATTCCTAATTTAATTCCATAACTTTCTTATTTAAATTTTATTTAAGTTGATCTCGCGCGAATAATTTAAAACCCAAAATCAAGGGAAAAATAAATCCCGTTTTCTTGTAAAGAATCTCCTCGCTTCTCCACATCTACTAAAGGAATACCCCAATCAATCCGCGCATTTAAACCATTACCAGCACTAAAATTCAACCCTAATCCTACCGCAGCCAGAAAATCGGTATCAATTACGGCATCATCGTTATTCCAGATGGTTCCTAAATCCACAAAAGGAGTAAGATGCAAAACTCCATCCAATTTACGAACCCGCAAGAGGGGAATTCTCATTTCCGCCCCCGCAGTTAAACCACTATTTGCCAGGGCAAAATCCTGTCGATAACCCCGCACACTATTAGCACCGCCAATACGAAACTGTTCTAGAGGAACTAAATCTGTAGCGGATAATTGAAGATCTCCCCGCAGCACTAATAGAAAATCTTCCTCTAGACGGCGTATCCATTGGCTTTGTCCTCGCCAAGCTAAGAAGAGACTGTCTGGGGCATCGTCGTTAACCGTAGCACCAAAAAGGTCTAAACCTAAACTAAATTGCGATCGCAAAGCCAAAACTTGTTGTTCGTTGCGATTAACATATTCCTGGAAGAATCTGAGGGCACTGATTCTTGTATTGCCATCTTCATCAGCACCAGGAGATAGAGGAAAAGGATCGTCGAGAACCTTAGTATTGCTGTCTTGATAGGAAAAAGTCATTCCCAGAGTAAATTCCCGCCGCGGGGAGTTAATCAAGGGTTGGCGCAGACCAAACTCAAGATATTGGGCTTCTGTTTCAATATCTAGAGGAGTAAAAGGATCTTCGATGATATCGTTGCTACTGATCCCATAAGCCATCCGTAGCGTCCCATTTTTAGCATTAATGGGTATGCCATAGGAAAAGTCGAGATTATTACTGCCTTCGGTATTGATATAGTCAAAGGTGATTCTGTCACCAAAACCTAATAAATTAGAATGTTCTAAGCCTGCGCCACGGCGATTAGTACCGACAGTTGGCGATCTTTGATTATCAAATTTAGTGTTAATCCTAAAGTTATCAGCTTCTTGGATGTCTATTTCTAATAAACTCGTACCAGGACTAATTCCGGCAGATAATTCAGCAGAAACATTTTCAATTAAAGGATCAAGACGCAAGATTTGGAGAGCTTCGAGTAAAGAGTCTACATTAATAGGAGTTTCACTATAGCGTTCGATACGACTGCGAATATAGCCAGGATTGAGGCGTTTGGTGCCTTTAATATTAATATCTTCAAGTGTTCCTTCTAGCACTGCAATTTTAACGATTCCATCATCCAGTTCCTGAGGAGGAATATAAGCACCAGAGTTGACATAGCCTTGTTCAGTGTAAAGTTTGGTAATGGCACTGCGAGCTTGAAATAGTTCGGCTAAAGATAAAGGACGATTTTGATATTCGGCAAGGATGGTATTAATATCTTCAGGAGGAAAAACACTATTACCGATAACTTCAAAACGATTCACAGTAATTTGTTCCGGAATATCGTCTATATTCCCAGTCGCCGAAACCAGATCGGGATCTGAGTCTGATTTGCTGGAGTCCGATATTTGGAGAATGGATTCAGTAGCCGAGTCCCCAACAGGAGATTCATTTAAGATTTCTATCTCTTGAGCTCTTAAGGATTGTGGGGTGAAACTCGCCAAAAGTAACGAACCAGTAATAACTGGAACCAATACTTTTTTTCTGACTATTTTTTTAATGGGGTTAGAGGACAAAAATATCCTGGAGACTTCTGTACTTACCATATATACCTGCTAATCTGCCCTGATCGGAATCACAGTTATAACATTCCCCAAACTTGCCCAAAATTCACAATCATTAATTGGAAAATATCATCTTTGATTTTCTCGAAAAGCGATCGCTATTTATCAGACTTAGTTTTTTATTTACTGGTTAAAACTGTTGATCTAGAGTGGGGGTTAGCTGATAAGTCAAAAAGAATCGTATTTTAATAAAAATAAGATCATAGAAGAGATAAAAGAAGATATATTCGATAATTTGCCCCAGAAAAGCTCTATAAAATCTAAATATCCTTTTTTTCGGGACTTATTACCTCTTTAATCCCCAATCTCCGATCCCCAATCTCCCACTCGCTATAAACAATTTGTTAAGAATGCCCAGATACCTGAAATTACCTTGGATTATTGTAGAAAGACTGAATAACAAAAGTAACTTATATTTTCCTTAAATCTACATATGGCAGATTTTCCTTGGTTAACGATTAGTATTCTCTTTCCCGTTGCAGCCGGGTTGCTGATTCCCTTTATCCCCGATAAAGACGGTAAAACAGTGCGCTGGTATGCTCTCGTGATTGCTTTAATTGATTTTGCAATTATTGTTTACGCTTTCTATAGTAGTTATGACTTTGCCAATCCTGATTTACAACTAGTTGAAAGTTACACTTGGATCCCGGAATTAGATCTTAAATGGTCAGTAGGGGCGGATGGTTTATCCATGCCCTTAATTCTTTTGACTGGGTTTATTACTACTCTGGCGATTATGGCAGCTTGGCCAGTTAGTTACAATCCCAGACTGTTCTATTTCTTGATGCTAGCGATGTATGGTGGGCAAATAGCAGTCTTTGCCGTCCAGGATATGTTGCTCTTTTTCCTCGCTTGGGAACTAGAATTAGTACCTGTATACCTCATTCTTTCCATTTGGGGCGGTAAAAAGCGTTTGTATGCTGCCACCAAATTTATCCTCTACACTGCGGGGGGCTCCCTGTTTATCCTGATCGCTGGTTTAACAATGGCGTTTTATGGCGACCATGTAACCTTTGATATGAGCGCGATCGCAGCTAAAGATTATTCTTTTAATCTACAGTTATTATTGTATGGTGGCTTCTTGATTGCCTATGGCGTAAAGCTGCCGATCTTTCCCCTCCATACTTGGCTTCCTGACGCTCATGGTGAAGCCACAGCACCAGCCCATATGTTGCTAGCGGGTATTCTCTTAAAAATGGGAGGTTATGCCTTACTGCGCATGAATGTTGGGATGCTCCCCGATGCCCATGTTTTCTTCGCTCCAATACTAGTTATTTTAGGGGTAGTAAATATTATCTATGCGGCATTAACTTCTTTTGCCCAAAGAAATCTCAAACGCAAAATTGCCTATTCTTCAATTTCCCACATGGGTTTTGTCTTAATTGGGATTGCCTCTTTTACTGATTTGGGAACCAGTGGCGCTATTTTGCAGATGATTTCCCACGGTTTAATTGGAGCGAGCCTCTTCTTTATGGTCGGAGCGACCTATGATCGCACCCATACTCTGATGCTAGATGAAATGGGTGGCATCGGGAAGAGAATGAAGAAAATATTTGCGATGTGGACAACTTGTTCTCTAGCATCCCTAGCGTTACCTGGAATGAGTGGGTTTGTCGCCGAGCTAATGGTATTTGTGGGTTTTGCTAACAGTGATGCCTATAGCAATACTTTCAAAATCATCATCATTTTCTTGATGGGAGTCGGTGTGATTTTAACTCCCATTTATCTACTATCAATGTTACGGGAAATGCTTTATGGTCCAGAAAATCAAGAATTAGTAGAACATACCAAACTAATCGATTCTGAACCTAGAGAGGTTTTCATTATTGCTTGTTTAATGATCCCTGTCATCGGTATTGGTTTATATCCCAAAATAGTTACCCAGATTTATGATTCCACTAATCATAAGCTAACGGCATTGTTACGTAACTCTTTACCTAGCTTGGTTCAGGAAGCAGCTGTTACTTCTAAACAATCTGCTATGGTTTCTGCCACTGCACCAAAAATTGCAGAAATTCCATAATCTGATAATTAATTAATCGCAATATTAATTATAAAATTTCCCACGATAAATCTATTTTTAGAGAATAAACGTGGGATTTTTTTTGACAAAAATTTTATCCAACCATCAACCAGGAAAAACTTCACTACTAAATGATTCGATTTATAGTTAATCTTAATTCCCGAAAGGTTGCAGATTCAATAGTATCATCGCCTTTAAACGCTTTAGTTTGATACTCAAGACATTGCCAACATTCTTTGGATGGGTTTGAGTGCAGCAGCCCGGATATCTTCTGGTAAAGTGATCTCTGGAGTTTTATTTTTCATTGCCAGATATAGTTTTTCTAAGGTATTTAAGCGCATATGAGGACATTCATTACAAGCACAATTATTGATTGCCGGTGCCGGAATAAAATGTTTGTCTGGTGCTGCTTTTGCCATCTGATGAATGATTCCTGGCTCTGTAGCGACGATAAAATCTTTGATCTGACTCTCTTGAGAATATTTTAGTAAGGCAGTGGTTGAACCAATATATGTGGCATGGCGCAGGACGGACGATTCACATTCAGGATGGGCAATAACTTCTGCTTCGGGATATTCTACTTGTAGTTGCACAATTTTCTTTTCAGAAAAGGTTTCATGTACCATGCAGCTACCTTGCCACAATACCAAATCTCTACCTGTTTGCTCCATGACATAGCGACCTAAATTACGGTCTGGAGCAAAGATAATTGGTTGATCTTCAGGAATTTGCTGGACGATTTTAACTGCATTGGAACTAGTACAGATAATGTCGCTCATGGCCTTGATCTCGGCAGTGCAATTGACGTAGGAAACAACGAGATGACCAGGATGAGCTTCTTTAAAAGCTTTAAATTCTGCTGGAGTACAGCTATCGGCTAAGGAACAACCCGCATCTAAATCTGGCAGTAATACTAATTTATGGGGATTAAGAATTTTTGCTGTCTCTGCCATGAAATGAACCCCAGCAAACACGATCACGTCAGCATTTGTATTGGCTGCTTGTTGAGATAAACCAAGAGAATCGCCAATATAGTCTGCAATATCTTGAATATCCGAGTCTTGATAGTAATGAGCTAGAATAACGGCGTTTAATTCTTTTTTTAGCTTAGATATCTCTTCGAATAAATTATGAGGAAGGTTATTTTGAGGTTTATTGAGGGCAGTGGCAAACACGATCGCAAATAGTCCTTAAGGTTAACAGTTGTTAAATTATAGTTACTTTTACCATAAATATTGTAACCCATTTTACCAGCAAAAAGCTTGGCTCACTCATCAGCCCCTAACGGGAAAGTCAAAATACTACTAAGATCTAGATTGCCGCCACTAATAATGACACCGATTCTTTTTTCTGGTGCAGTAACAATACCTTCTAATAATGCTGCGGTAGCTAATGTTCCAGTAGGTTCAACAACAATTTTGAGGCGAGATAATAAAAAATTTAGAGTACGAAGAATGGCATCTTCGGAAACGGTAACCATCTCATCGACATAATGCAAAACTAGAGGAAAGGTTAATTTACCCAGAGAAGGAGTTCTGGCGCCATCTGCTATGGTATCTGGATTATGCACAGTATGTAATCTTCTGCTATAAAAAGACTTGGTCGCATCATCTGCTTGTTCTGGTTCGACACCAATTACTCGACAATTAGGTAATAAAGTTTTAGCCGAGATCGCAGAGCCAGATAATAAACCACCGCCACCACAACAGACTAATAACAGATCTAGTTCTCCTACTTGTGCGATTAATTCCTTAACAACTGTACCTTGTCCAGCAATAATATCGGGATGATCATAGGGGGGAATAACTACTAAATCTTTTTCTTGAGCTAGTTTTCTGGCTATTTCTTCTCTGATTGTGGTGGCTGGTTCATAAAGAACAATTTCTGCTCCATAGCCACGAGTCGCTGCTAGTTTGACTTCTGGTGCATTTCTCGGCATGACAATAGTAGTCGGAATATCTAATAGTTTACCAGCAAGTGCGATCGCCTGAGCATGATTTCCTGAAGAATAAGTAATGACCCCTTGTTGCTTTTGCTTAGCAGATAATTGGCACAGAGCATTATAAGCACCACGAAATTTAAATGAACCAGTTCGTTGCAGGTTTTCACATTTAAAAAACACCTTAGCATTGGTTAGCTGGTTAACAGTCCGAGAAGTAACAATAGTTGTAATATGTGCTTGGTTTTTCAGACGGTTAGCCGCTGCTTCTATGTCGGCGTAGTTGACAGGTAAAATACCGTTTGTGAAATTGTTGGAATTGAATTCATTCATCTGCTATTACTATTTCGCCCCTAGACACTAAAATTCACAAAAGTCAATTTACAACAATTATTATAGTTTTATATGAGATTAAAACAAACTTTACCAGAATAGATAAATATTCATAAAGCTTTTTTTATTAAGCGTTATACTTTTCTGCCTTGCCGCAAAGGCAGTTATGATTTTCTTGGCTGATATCTATTCTTTGGCTGCTATAATCCCATTCTTGTCAAAATCCTCAACTTTCAATCCCCAAACCCCAATGAATATATCCAATAACATGTTAGGCATCATGATTGGCGGAATTTTACCGGCCTTACTCTATGGAGTTTCCATAATTGCTATGAAAGCTGGAGCAGAATATAAAATATCTACTTCGTCCTATTTAATGGTTATTGGCATAGTAATTTTTATCGTCGGCTTGCTTTCTAAACAAATACTTAATTTTCCACGAACCCCAGCAACTTTTGCCGGATTAGGATTTGCGATTGCATCGGGAGCCCTTTGGGCATTAGGAACGACTTTAGTAAATTATTCTATGGTTAAGTTTGGCACTCCTATCGCTATCCTCACTCCTCTCTATAATATGAATACTCTGGTTGCTGTATTAGGTGGAATGTTACTTTTTGCAGAGTGGAAAACAGTACAATCGCTACCGGTATTTATTGGCACAATTTTAGTTGTTTGTGGAGGAGTACTACTATCGAAGTCTTAAAATTGTATAGATTTTTGTAACTACCAAAAAAATAGAGACGCTCTTTTAAAAGTGAGACGTCTCTATTTGTAATTACTAATTACTTAATAAATGCAATTTTTAGTAAAGTTCTTCTTCTTGATGGGTAGCGATAGTGCAATCAGAAGTAGCATAAGCGACACAAGTAAGAACAAAACCAGATTCGATCTGATCGTCGTCTAGGAAAGATTGATCAGATTGATCTATAGAACCCGCTTCGATTTTGCCAGCACAAGTAGAGCAAGCACCTGCACGGCAGGAATAGGGGAGATCTATGCCTTGCTCTTCAGCAACGTCAAGAATATATTCATCATCAGGTACTGTAATAGTCTCGGTACCGTCTGGTGTTTTTAAAGTTACTGTATATTCAGCCATGTGTTAATCCTCTTGTATAAATGAAACGGCAGTCGTTTTCTTTTCCCTGAAGCTTTATCTATTTCTGTTTGAGAAATAAATTGTGACTTCAGCGGAATTTAATGTTCACTTCTGATACTACGCGAAAAAGATAAAAAGAATGAGCAGCATTAGTAATGAGATTCTTAATTTAACTTAAAATAAGTTTTGCTTATGAAAAACCTGGAAGGATAGACTATGATAATTTGAATCCATAGATTGAGTTGTAACAAAGACATCACAATTGTTTACTGAGATACATGATCTGGTGATTTATCTTTTATTTATCCGAAAAATAACTATAACTAATAGTTATATATAAAATTAATTAATTAATAGTTGTTTTAGACATGAAAACCTTAAAAGTTGGCATCGTTGGTACTGGATATGCGGCGAAAAAACGAGCAGAAGCTATCTTAGCAGACAAAAGAGCAGAATTGGTTTATGTCACAGGGAACAGTCCTGAGAAAATTCAAGATTTTTGTCGAACTTTTTCTATTACTGGCATAGATTCTTGGCAACAATTGATTAATCGAGCAGAATTAGACTTAATTTTTGTCTGCACTATTAATCGAGATCATGGAGCGATCGCCAGTGCCGCCTTAGAAGCATCAAAGCATGTGGTTGTAGAGTATCCCCTCGCTCTTGATTTTTCTGAAGCAGCAGCTCTTCTTCCTTTAGCTGCCAGCAAAAATAAATTGCTGCATATCGAACATATTGAGTTAATTGGTGGTTTGCATCAAGCGATGAAACAGCATCTGTCCGATATTGGCAATGTTTTCTATGCTCGCTATATCACGATCGCGCCGCAACGAGAAGTTCAAGCTAGCTGGAAATACCATCGGGAGATGTTGGGGTTTCCGCTGGCTGCGGCATTATCCCGCATTCATCGTTTAACGGATTTATTTGGTGAGGTAGAGACTGTAACCTGTCGCGATCGCTATTGGGATGTCCCGAATACTGACTATTTTAAAGCTTGTTTATGTAATGCCCAATTACATTTTTGTAACGGGATTATTGCCGATATTACCTATGGGAAAGGGGATGTTTTTTGGCATGGTCAGCGTACTTTTGAAATTCATGGCGATCGGGGAACTTTAATTTTTGAAGGACAAAAGGGAACCTTGGTTAGGGACAAAGAAAAGATGGAGATTCCAGTTGTTAGTCGTCGGGGTTTATTTACTAAAGATACGACAATGATTTTAGATTATTTAACTAATAATGTACCTTTGTATGTCGAACCTGAAGCTAGCCTTTATGCTTTAAAAGTAGCCGAAAAAGCTCGCCAAGCTTCAGCAACTGGTCAAGTAATTAAAGTAATAAGTAATAACTGAAGTTTAGACTAACGAAAAGATAATACTAAAAAATAGAGATTTCGGTTACTATCTAGATTAATTGCTAAAGTTTATTTAAATTTTTTTAATTGTCTTCTTAAAGCTTTTTCTGGTATTTATCGAATACGATCTGGCTTCTCATGCTTAACAATTATTAAGGAACTATGATTACTTAATAGCTCCACAACATTCAACCAATATTCTAAATTATCATCTTCCTTGCGATTATCTAATACTAGAACATCAAGATAACTTTTAGTCAGGAAAAATTGATGGATAGGGTGATAAACTTCTTGCCCGCCACAATCCCAAATATTGATATCAAACTTTCGTTTATTATCTAGCCAAAACCATATTTAATAACATCAATACCTTTTGTTTTAGTTTTAGATATTGACTCTAGTTTATCAACAATTTCTAATGATTTGTTATGATTGTTAGCTTCGATAGTTTTTCTTAGTTCCAGTAATTAGGGACTTGCGTAGAAATAGAATCCCAGCCATGCAATTGTATTGTCGAAGTAGCAACCAAATGATTGGTACAGTATTAAGCCGCAAGTCCCTTATTCCATTTTTTACATATTTTTTAGCCAGCTTACAGCCAATCAAAAAGTGATTTTAAAATTCTCTTACACAAATTATAATATTGTTTATATAGCAATTTTATACAAGTGAGTTACATAGTGCTTTACTTTAGGGAACAGCGATTGTTTTGAATGTCAAGTACGATTCTTGCGCCTCTACACATAATTTATCTTACTTGAAAGTTATCTGCGTTTATCGGTGTTCATCTATGGATAATATTCACAACTTTATGTAATAGCTAAAAGCTAAAAGTTACTTGCTGGAATTATATTATTAAATAAAAAACAACAAAAAAAATGTAGGGTAGTACATAGTAGTACCCTACAGATATTAATTTTTCACTGGATAATTAGTAAGCTTTTGATTTATTTAGTTTCAGAAAACTCCGCATCGATAACATCATCTCCACCAGTACTAGCACCAGCGCCAGCATCAGCACCAGGGGCACCAGCGCCAGCATCAGCATCAGCATCAGCACCAGGGGCACCAGCGCCAGCAGTAGCTTCCGCACCAGCTTGTTGATAAACACTGCTACCGATAGTGTAAAGAACTTGCTGCAATTCAGGCATTAGAGTCTTAATTTTTTCATCATCTTCTGCTGCAAGTGCATCTTTGAGATCTTTAATCAAGCCTTCTGCCTTAGTTTTATCAGCTTCGGGAACTTTGTCTCCCAATTCCTTGAGTTGTTTTTCTGCTTGATAGACCAAAGAATCAGCTTGGTTTTTACGATCAATAGCTTCGCGACGCTCTTTATCTTGTCCAGCATTGGCTTCAGCTTCTTGAACCATGCGATCTACTTCATCATCAGGTAAGGTAGAAGCTCCAGTAATACTAATAGATTGTTCTTTTCCTGTACCTTTATCTTTAGCCGCAACATTTAAGATTCCGTTAGCATCAATATCAAAGGTAACTTCAATTTGGGGTACACCGCGAGGTGCAGGAGGAATGCCATCAAGACGGAAAGTTCCTAAACTCTTATTGTCTTTAGCAAATTCTCTTTCTCCTTGTAGAACATGAATTTCTACATTGGTCTGACCATCCACTGCGGTGGAGAAAGTTTCGGATTTTTTAGTGGGGATAGTAGTGTTGCGAGGAATAATTTTGGTCATGACGCCACCCAAGGTTTCTACCCCAAGGGATAGAGGAGTCACATCCAGCAGCAAGATATCTTTGACTTCTCCGGCTAATACCCCAGCTTGAATCGCTGCTCCAACGGCTACTACTTCATCTGGATTAACAGTTTGATTGGGAGACTTATCTAGGATTCTTTTGACTAGTTCAACAATGGCGGGAATTCGCGTCGATCCTCCTACCATAACGACTTCATCAATAGCATCGTTACTGATTTTGGCATCTTTCACCGCTTGTCTTACGGGAACCGCACAGCGATCAATTAGATCAGAGCAGAGTTCTTCGAACTTTACTCTGGTTAAAGAGATATCTAGATGTTTTGGTCCTTCTTGAGTCGCGGTGATGAAGGGAAGATTGATATCCGACTGAGTAGTACTAGAAAGCTCGATTTTAGCTTTTTCTGCGGCTTCGGTAAGACGCTGTAAGGCTTGATTATCTTTTCTAAGATCGATTCCTTCGTTGCGTTGGAATTCTTCTGCTAGGTAGTCAACAATTTTTTTGTCGAAATCATCACCACCAAGATGGGTATCCCCAGAAGTTGCTAGTACTTCAAAAACACCATCTCCTACTTCGAGAATAGATACGTCAAAAGTTCCACCACCAAGGTCAAAAACGAGGATAGTTTCGTTACTTTTTTTGTCTAAACCATAAGCCAAAGATGCTGCTGTAGGTTCGTTGATAATTCTGAGTACTTCTACCCCAGCAATTTTTCCTGCGTCTTTGGTTGCTTGACGTTGGGAATCGTTGAAATAAGCAGGAACGGTAATTACTGCTTGAGTTACGTTTTCTCCTAAATACTTACTCGCATCTTCGATGAGTTTACGAAGAACTTGAGCGGATATTTCTTCGGGAGCAAATTGCTTGTCTTGAGCAGGGGATTCTAGTTTAACGTTACCGTTGCCATCTCTAGCAACTTTGTAAGCTACTTCTTTTGATTCGTTGGTAACCTCGTCGAATTTTCTCCCCATGAAACGTTTTACTGAATAGAAGGTGTTTTGAGGGTTCATAACACCTTGACGTTTCGCGATTTGCCCCACGAGGCGATCGCCATTCTTGGCATAGGCTACAACTGAGGGAGTGGTTCTAAATCCTTCTGCATTGGCAATTACGGTAGGTTTGCCTCCTTCCATAACCGCTACACAAGAGTTCGTAGTTCCTAAATCTATACCAACAACTTTTGCCATATAAAGGGATACTCCAAAATTTAACTACAAAACTAAAAGTTTTTTTATGGGTTACTACATACACTGCTCTGAGTATGATTGTCTCAAGGACCTCGCCTCAGTCTGTGTGTTCCTACTCTCTATACTGAAGCGAAGAATCTATCTTTGGTAGTGTAGTTTTCCGAACCTTTAGTGTTGAAAGTTAAACTATGAGTATGGTTGGTAAGTAAGCAATGACTAATCATTGCTCAGGGAATAATCCGGTACCGAGGAGAGTTTCTGTGTAGAATTCGATAGTTTATTAAGAATTTTCAGGCTTTCTTGTTGACAGGTACTGACTAAACTAACTAAATCTAAGTTCGGCATCTCTTGACGACAAGTAGCACAATACCAGTAGGTTTTACGTTGCTTCCAATGTTTCAACAATAGATTGCCACAGCAAGGACAATTATTCATAATTTTAAAAACTTTATATTTATTTTCTGAAATTCATCTCCAATCTAACAAAGAGAAATAAAATTGCTGTTAATTAGGCTACATCTTATCGATTTTGTTAAGATAACTTAAAGTTATTGTGATCTTTAACGTAATCTTTATTTTGAGATTTGCAATTATAGCTAAAAAAAATTTTTTAACGAAAAAACTATACGAATCTTTATACAGCAATTTTAAATCATTAATTATGAACTAGAATAATTAAGTGTTAAAATCCCGCAAAAACTTTACTGGACAACATGCTTTAATTACTGGTGGCTCTAGTGGTATTGGCAAAGCAGTGGCGAAATTATTAGCTCAACAAGGAGCGAATATCTCGATTATTGCTCGGGACTCTGCTAAATTAGAAACCGCTAGACAAGAAATTGCAGCGGCAATTATTGATTCGCAGCAAAAGATTTTGACCTTCACCGCAGATGTTACCCAACAATCAGCTCTGGAGCTTGCCTTGCAACAAGCGATCGCGAATTTAGGCTCTCCCCAGATTCTGATTACCTCGGCAGGCATTGCGATTCCGGGATATTTTCAGGAGTTATCTCTCGAAACTTTTCACCAGACAATGGCAGTTAACTATTTTGGTTCTTTATATGCGATTAAGGCGGTAGTGCCAGAAATGATAGCAGCCCAACAAGGACATATTATCTTAATTTCTTCTGGTGCCGGGTTAATTGGTTTATATGGATATACAGCCTATAGCGCTTCTAAATTTGCCTTGAGAGGGTTAGCAGAATCCTTGAGAGGAGAACTCAAGCCCCATCAAATTAAAGTTTCGATAGTTTATCCTCCCGACACGGATACTCCCCAACTAGCAGCGGAAAATAAGACTAAGCCACCAGAAACTAAACTGATCACAGCAACAGCACAACTTTGGACTGCTGAGGGAGTTGCCCGAGAAATTATTCAAGGAATGATTCAAGGCAAATTTGCGATCGCACCTGGCTGGGAAATGTCTCTTTTAAATAAATTACATAGTATAGTTAGACAATTTTTAAATTGGTATTTTGACAGAATTGTCTGTAAATACCGCAAAAATAAATAATTACAAATAGAGATATTGATGGTAAAAACTAAGATTACTTACAAAGTAAAATGTTCTTGGAATTCTTGACGAGTCATGGGTTGACTTACGGTAATACCTTCTCCCCCCAAGATCTCTAAAGGTTCCCCTTCGACACTAATCCAAACCTTACTCTCAGAGTCTAAACTAGTAGCAGTATAAACCACTTGAGCTAGTCTACTAGTCATGGAGGCACTGCCACCACCAGTAACGAATTCTTGAGAAAAATCTACTTTGACTCCCTCTTCTGTGGTGACTAAGGCTAATAACTGGGTTCCTTCAGGAATAGTAGTAGTATAGTCAGCCGAATTACTTGGTCCGGCAAGTAATTGCGAGAAAGCAGATTCGAGAATCCCATCAGGAGTTACTGAGCTGGGAAAGCTCAAGGTTTTATGGACCAACTCGATATTGGTACCTGTCGGGTTGAGCCAATAGATAGCAACCTGTTCTTGTATTTGGGATATCGGCTCTTTTTGGGAATGAGTAGGACTTTTTTCCACAGTGGGATTATCGCGCGTAGCAGGCTGATCCCAGTAAGATGTGAGCCACCAAGTTGTCCCACCAAGAGCGAAAATTATTCCTGCTATTCCCGCAATCCAAGTCAGAGGAAAACGATTATGTTGCTTGCCATTTTGCATAAGTAGATTCTCCTAATATTAGAGAAGGCTATTATATGTAAGATTTAACTAATTAAGTTCAATTTGTGGAAACCGATTTGGTTTCAATTCGAGTAAAACTCACCAACTCTATTTTGTCTTCTGTTATTTCTAATTGTAAAAGACGAGCTAAGATTCCTAAACTTTCTAGACTGGTTAATTTTAAGCGATCGCTAATTCCTTGGGCAAATCCGCGTAATAATCTTTCTGACATCTGACGCCCATTGACTGTTCCTTGAGGATTGACAAGTTGAATTTGTGACCCAGAAATAACTTTAAATCCTAATTCTAAAGAGATTGCGAGTGCTCTCACGCGGTTTTGATTACTACGGGAACGGCGTAATTCTAACTCTAGTTTGATGCGATTACCAGGAAGTAAATCTATTTGAGGGGCTGATAATTCATAAGTACGAGCAGAATTGCCAGCCCTTTCAGCGACTAACTTATTTAAAGTTTCTTGTAATTTTTGCAGTACGGTTTCTGATTGTAAAGCTGCGGTTAAATCGGCTTCGGTAATCACAATTCTCGTGGCAGCTTGTAGCGGTTGCTGGAGAGAATTGCGCAAATCTTCGAGACTACTGTGGTTGAGAGCTTCTAAATCAACAGCGATCGCATCAGTTTCTAATTCTAAAACATCAATTCTCAAATCCTGTTGGAGGACAAGTCCTCTACTCGCGATTCTCAGCTTGTCCAGTTTACCCTTAATCAATTGATAATTAGGACAGCTATCGACCCGCACTTTTAAGGTTTCCACTGATTCAACATTAGAACTGAGGGCATTTTTGGCGATCGTATCAGTAACCCATCCTCCATTAGATAGAGCCGATAACACTCCAGACAAAATAATTGTAATTAACTCCATAGTCCCTGGTTACTAGTTACTACTTGAGGACGGAGGAGAAAAAACTCTTCCTCATCCCTCATCCTCAAATTACCCTGGATCGACGCGCATTAAAACTTGTCCAAACTCTACAGGTTCGCCATTTTGCGCCACAATCTCAACTATTTGTCCCGAAACTTCTGCTTCTAGTTCATTCATCAGCTTCATCGCTTCGAGAATACAGACAGTTTGACCAGGGGCAATGCGATCGCCAATTTCCACAAAAGGAGGATCATCAGGGGTGGGAGCACGGTAAAAAGTTCCTACCATCGGCGAAGTGATATCAAGCAATTTCTTCTGATCTATGGGGGGAGATGCGGACGTTTCTGGGGTTACCGCAGGAGTTACTACAGGCGACTCAACTAAGGGGGTGGTCGGTGTCTCTGAAGTAGTTGGTAGTGCTTGAGGAATTGAGGTTACGGCACTTGGGCTAACCACTAAGCCTTTGCGCAATGTGAGTTCGAAATCGTCACTTTTGAGAGTGAATTCAGTAATATCGGTGTTAGCGATCACCGTTAAGAGTTCGCGGAGTTCTTGAAAATCTACAGACACGGAGTTATATGACCTATCTAGTAAGTAATTTTTGCTGGTAATGGATGATCGGACTTGTGATTGCGGAATTACCAAAATTTAGTTTTCTCTACCCAAATAAGAACCATCCCGAGTATCAACCTTAATTTTTTCCCCAATGGAAATAAATAACGGTACCATTACCTGGGCTCCAGTTTCTACCCTAGCTGGCTTAGAACCTCCGGTGGCAGTGTCACCTTTAACTCCAGGATCGGTATCGGTTACCTCTAGAATTACCGATGTTGGTAAATCGATATCTAAAACCTGATCGTTCCAGAAAACGACACTGACTTCCATTTCTTCTTTAATATATTTAGTGCGATCGCCCATTTTATCGGGAGTCATCCGAGTTTCTTCATAGGTTTCCATATCCATAAAGACATATTCTTCACCATCTTTATAGGTATGTTGCATGGTACGCTTCTCTAAATTTGCTTGAGGTACGGTTTCCCCAGCACGAAAAGTTCGTTCCACCACGTTTCCCGTCTGGGCGTTTTTGAGTTTGGTACGCACGAAAGCTGAACCCTTACCTGGTTTGACATGGAGGAATTCCACCACTCGCCATACAGAGCCATCTAACTCGATTGTCACACCAGTACGAAAATCGTTACTAGAAATCATAAGAAGCTAAAAATAATATTAGTAAAGACTAGTAACTCATTCTACACTGATTAGTTCCCCAATAAGTTGTGTCATGACGCGATCGCAGCTGAAAGTTGAAATTCTTTACAAAAAAGATGTTGCGCTTCCAGTTATGACCTGATTACTCTTTGAGCTTAACTTTCCCAAAACGGCGATCGCGTTTTTGATAATGAGCCAAAGCAGATCTAAACTCAGAACAATTAAAATCAGGCCATAAAGTATCAGTAATATAGATTTCCGTATAGGCTAACTGCCACAGTAAAAAATTACTCAGCCGCATTTCCCCGCTGGTACGAATCAACAGATCGGGATCGGGACTAGCAGCAGTATAGAGATATTGAGAGATGGTATTTTCGTCGATGGTATCTAGGGATAATTCTCCTGAGGATACTTTTTGCGCGATCGCTTGGCAAGCTTTCACAATTTCTAACCGACTACCATAATTAATAGCTACGTTAAAATTAACCCCAGTATTATTTTGGGTCGTGGTCATAGAATGGGCAATTTCTTGCTTTAAAGATTCCGGAAGGGGCGAGAGATCACCAATAAAACGAATCCGAACTCCTTCTTCATTCATTTCTTGTAACTCTTTTCTGAGTAGTTTCTCAAACAAGGCCATTAAAAAGTTGACTTCCGTGAGAGGACGACCCCAATTTTCTGTCGAAAATGCATAGGCTGTCAGGGTTTTGATTCCCCAATCGTTACAAGCTCTCAGTATTTCCTTAAGGATACTGGCTCCTCTACGATGTCCTTCAATCCTAGGGAGACCTTGCTGTTTTGCCCAGCGACCATTCCCATCCATAATTACCGCAACATGTTGGGGTAGTTTTTGGGAGTCTAAGTTAAGTAATTTACTAGTAGATAATAATTGTGCAGTCATTAAACTTCAAAGGATTAGGAATGAGGGATTAGCAATGAGCAAGAAAAACCAGATTTTTTATTTTTTGTAAACAATTGTTTACTATAAGTCAAGTCAACAGTATTATGCATGATTCTTGGTTTCTCTGAAATTGATGGTGAAGCAAAAAATGATTGTCAATCATCTGGATTCAGACCTTTTACTCCAAACCCATATTTGCAGCAAAATACAGCAAACAGGATAAATTAATTCAATTCTATGCGCCATATCCCAAGAGTCCTAATGTAATATGCCAGTCATGCGATACCTGGTAGCGACCATAGCGATTCTCATCCTGGAGAGATAGAGGTATCAAGTTTTTAATTTTATGGTTTAGACTTCTTAGCTTGTCGAGTTAAATCGAGAATTTTGCCAAAATCAAAATCATGCAGTTTATCTTGAATTGCTCGTATGAGCAAACTCTGTTCATCAGGAATTTGCTGTAGTAACTGAGCAATTAATTGTTCATTCAATTCTAATGCGGCTTGTTCCAACTGAGTTAGCCACTCAGTTGACATTATTTGTAATGCTGAAGCTTCTATGGGACAACTTTCGTTATTACTGGAAGTTATCGATGACTCGGTTTCCTCATAGACATAGCTTATACCTAGATGTTTTGCCATTTTTTCCCAAATTATCTCTTCGCGGAATGGCTTGCAGACAAAATCATTACAACCTACTGAGAGTACTAATTCTCGCTTTTCTTCAAAGGCACTGGCAGTTAAAGCAATAATTACTGTAGCTTGTCCTTGAAGATCAGACCTGATTTTCTGAGTTGCTTGATAACCATCTAGTACTGGCATTCGCATATCCATCCAGATCAGATGAGGTTGCCAACTCGAACAGATTGATACCGCCTCTTGTCCATTTTCGGCTTCAGAAACCTCAAAGCCTATAGATTCAAGTAGTTGTACTAACATCTGCCGATTTTCCCAGCCATCATCTACTACTAAAATACGGTAGTTTGGTTGACCTGGCTGTAGACCAATAACTCTTCGAGAGAAGGTTTGATTGTTAACTGCTTCAACGGCAGTTGATTCAACGACAAAATCAAATTTAGCTATTGTGCCTTGCCCCAGAATGCTACTAATAGTTATATTGCCACCCATTAATTCTAAGAATTGTCGGCAGATTACTAAACCAAGACCAGTTCCTGACTGGATTTTTTTTCCACTAGAAGTTTGCGAAAAAGGTTTAAATAAATTATTTAATTCTTCAGGAGCAATCCCGTCACCAGTATCTTCTATTTCACAATTTATTTTGAGCAGTCTTTCCTGAAAATTAACTGATGACATTCGTAGTGTGACTGTGCCTTGTGAAGTGAACTTAATCCCATTACTTAAAAGATTGAGCAAAATTTGGCGTAATTTTTGTTCGTCAGTTTTAATATAGTTCGGTAGTTCTAGACTACATTCTAAAAGTAGCTTGATACCCTTACGATCAGTCATGGGTTTCAGGATCTCGTAGACAGTGTCTATCAAAAGATGGAGATTAAAATTGGTAGAGTTTAAACTTATCTGACCCGATTCGATTTTAGATATCTCAAGCACATCATTAATTAGAGACAGTAAATGTTCTCCACTACGATTGATAATGTCTAAATTGTCTTGCTGTTTGAAAGTCAGATTCGAATCACGATTCATTAATTGAGTAAAGCCAAGTATCGCGTTGAGTGGAGTGCGTAGTTCATGACTCATATTAGCCAGAAATTGACTCTTAGATTCATTAGCAACTTCGGCAGCCTCTTTGGCTTGGCTTAGGGCAGCTTCAACTCGCTTGCGCTCAGTGATATCTCGGACAAAAGCACAGCCATAGGACTTGCCTTCAAACTCTATGTAATTGGCATTAATCTCTACCGAAAAAATCTGACCCGCTTTATCCCTCACCACCGATTCAAAGCTCATCATGCCCCTTGACTTGAGTTCCTGCCAAAAGCTCGGCCAGCGCTCGACTGGTAAGTTAAGATCGAAATCAGAAACCTTCTTGCCGATAAGTTCCTCAGCGCAATAGCCCAGAGTCCGGCAAGCTGCTTCGTTTACGTAGACAAACTTACCTGTTGGATCGTTCCAAAAGATAGCATCGGAAGCCTTCTCGATCAAGAATTTCAAAGTTTGTAGGGGATCGGCAATCGCCCGACTGATGATCACTGCTGAGCAGATAGCAATAGCAGTCGATAGACTCAAAGTTAGAATAATAATTCGAGACTGCGATCTCGAAGCCTCGTCCAAAATTGCTTCTGCTGTCTGAACTTCCTGAGCCACTATATGAACAAATTCATCTAGTTTGCTCAAAAAGCGATCTAGTTTTACATTAGTGGCACTAAGACTAAAATGTGACAGTTGCCTATTCTTTTCTTCTACTTCTAAAGATTGCCAGTTAGCTCCATGAAACAAATCACTCAAGGCTTCTGCTTGCTCTATATAGAGCTTAACGCTATTGCCATACTGGTCTATGATCTCTTTTAAAGCTTGAAGCTCTTCGTCTGTTTCTTTTACTTTGGGATTATCATAAGATTCTTTAAATTCTGACCAAGTGTGCTTAACATGAGTAATTTGTTGCTGGAACAAGTGTAACTGTTGCCGAAAACTTGCTGGCGAATTAGGCTCAAGCAATAGTTTCTGCTGGTAAGCCTGCATGTACAGCAAGTGAAGTTGTAACTCTTGAGGCAAGTAAATTTCTTCTGAAGTATCTTTGATCTGGGCTCTGGCTTGTTGGTTAATGGAATTGCCTCGCCAAATGCCAGCTCCAATGCCAGAAATTGTAACTCCTAAAACTATTGCGTAACCTAAAGCAATTTTATGACTAATTTTGAGAGAATTTAGCCAATTTAAACCTTTAAAATTATGTTTTTGTCGGTCTGGTTCTCGTTTATAATGCGATCGCATTTCTGATATTTAGGGTTAATCTACATTTTCAGCTTCCAATTTGGTTGAATTGGCTGATCATTAGCTTGAAAATGATTCTTCTCGTATTAATAAATATGAGGTCTGCCGATTTTAACTTAGTTTCTCTCAGATCGGCAGCAGCAAAGAAAGCATTTAGTAACTTGAGAGCTTCGAAATTTGTTCCTTGCAAGTTTGCTTCGGAAAATCAACAATTGAAAGATTTTATTTCTCAAAATCTCGAATGGGTTTTATTCATTATATTAAGTTATATTAATTCGTATTAAACTATGTTAAGTTTGTATTAGTAAAATTACGAGTAGTTGTTGTTTATTGTAATTGGGGAAAAAAAATGGACTTTTTAGTAGAATCCGGTGTTACCAGCGTTTTTCTTGATTTGCCGCTACTAGAGGAAGCTGCAGGGCTCACACTGGTAAGTGCTGATACTGAAGCTGAGCCATTTTCAGAAGATTTTCAGCTAGGTTTTGCGATTACTGAAGATACTGACTTTAG
>JASJDR010000147.1 GCA_030065615.1 Xenococcus sp. MO_188.B8
AATGCTGCTCTAAATTGGATTTATTGATTAGAGGAAAACTCTCAGTTAGTATTGCTTGGGCGTTATTGTTTTGAAGAACAATGCCTAAACGAGCACTCATAGTCTGGCAAGCTATACTCCGCACAGCTATAAATTGTTTTTTTGTGACTCTGATTTTAACCTGATTTAGGATATTTTAGTGGAGATCCTGTGATCGCTCTTTCCGCATTTGTTTGATCGCATGACGTCCTACAATATGAGTAATTTCCTGACCAATAACACTAGCTAATTCCGCTTCATTGTCTGCTTTTAAGATTAATACTGTGTTGATATAAACAGTTGCAAAAGAGTTAATACTTCTATCATCTACTACCTGAAAAGTATTTTGATTTGCGATCGCTCAGAGTGAGGAACTACGCGATCGCTGTACACAATAATGGAGAATTCATCCATGGAGATCTTCCTGAATAGGCGTTGCTGAATCAAGCTATGAAGAGCAAATTTATAATCTTCTATAATATAGGGTTTCTCACTTAAGTGGAATACACCTAAGCTCTTACTCTTTATAGCGATTGTCTTATTATTTCTGTATTTACTAATACATTATAAATTTTACTTTTCATAAATGATAAGGGTATAGTCGCTCTATCTTTATAAAAAAACATGATCTACAAAGTTCAGGAAAAACCTAATGTACAAAATAGTCCGATAAACACCAGCCATGATCCTTTAGAAGATTGTAAAATTTTAGGAACAGAACATCATCAAACTTTAGTTCCCCTTTTGAAGTTTGAGATTAAAAGTTTTTATGGTAGATTCTTTCAAAAAAAACCACCCTTGAAAAAACAAGAGAAAAATCTCTTGCACTTGGGTTGTGGTCCTAATCACTTTTCAGGATGGATTAATGCTGATTTTTTCCTTAAACCAATCATTGATGTTTTTAGCTTAAAGCCAGATTGGATGCTTGATTTACGCTATCCTCTGAAGTGTGACGATAATGTTTGGGATGGCGTATTTAGCGAACATGTTATTGAGCACCTATACCCTCATGAAGTACTTAATCTGCTTCGAGAATTAAACAGAACTATGAAACCTGGTAGTTGGCTTAGGATTACTGTTCCAGATTTGAGAAAGTATATTCAGTACTATTGTGATAAATCAGATCAATCATTGGAACAACGATTTTCTGAAGAGTGGAATACTGGATGTGAAGCTATTAGTTCTTTAACTCAAAACTATGGTCATTTTTCTGCTTGGGATAGTCAGTTGCTGGAACTTTTTTTCGCAAAAGCGGGTTTCACCAACATAAAAGAAGTTGCTTTTCGTCAAGGTACTGACAAAGTATTGTTAATGGAGAGTGAAGGCAGAAGATGGGAAACTTTGTACATGGAGGCCCAGAAACCAGTTGCAGATAAATAATAAATACCCATTATCTTTTACCGATAATTTGAAATAGCCTTTACTATGATTGTAGTTTGGATTTAGATAGAATTTAGGCTATCTTTTTTTTTGAATTCATTTTAGACATTACGAAAACTACAGGTTGCAAACTAGACACTGTTTATAATGGTATGGTTTTGATCACAATAATCGCTAAAAACCCCAATAAAGTCGATAAGCCCACAATTGAACCTCCTTTAGCATAAGCTTCTGGTAGCATGGTTTCCGAAATCACAGTTAGCATTGCTCCGGCAGCCATCGATTCCAGCAAGGAAATAACCGATTCAGAAACATCGGCGAACAACAGACTACCGAAAGCTGCTAAAATGCCTGTTACTAGCATCAGCGATGTCCACATCACCAAAATTCGGGGAATCGAAAATCCTTGTTGTTTCATGCCTTCAGAACTTGAGAGTGCTTCAGGATAATTGGACAGCATTAATCCCGCCATCAGGGAGGGACTAATGGGATTAGTTACTATATGCGCTCCTATAGTTAAGGCTTCTGGGATTCCATCCATCAATAAACCCAACCAGATCGCCATCGGTGCTTCTTTATGTTCTGCCATCATGGAGTTGATTCTCGTCACCGAAGGAATTAATTCTCCCGCATCCATGCTCTTGAGGGCATGTTGTATCCATTGCGCTGCTTTAGTTGAATCAAAATGTTGTCGGGTTTGCAGATAATCTTTGAGTTTGGGTTGTTCCAGAAAATTTTTAACACTTGCTTCGAGACGGGGAGACTGTTGCAACATCTCTTCAAAATCCTGTATTTTCAAAGTCCAGAGTTGCACATTGGTTTTAGCGATCGCAGTTACTGTATGATTAGCTTCTGTCACAAAGGATAATTCCCCAAAAGGATCGGCTGTAGTTAATACCAGAGGTGCTTTTTGCAGGTTACTGGGAAAGATAATTTCGACTTCTCCCTGGTGAATAATGTAAAGACGGTCCGAAAAATTTCCAGGTTGGAAAAACACATAACCATCTTGATAGGAACGATAGACCAAACGAGCGGCAATATCTTCTAATTCATCTTCGGTTAAATAACTAAACACAGGAAAGCGACGAATTTTACGAGCTAACTGCAAGAACTCGCTTTTTTTCTGGGTTACTTTGATGGCTGGAGCAATTTTTCTCTGTTCCTGGAGAGTAGTTAAGGCCAAACTAACCCAATCCTTAATGGCTGTTAAACTTAAGCTATGATGCTGGTGCAGATAATCCCTAATCTTTTCTTGTTGCAGGGTTTGTTCAGTTCTTTCAAGAAGTTCTGGAGATGTTTCGAGTAATTCTTCAAAATCGCAGCGAGGCAAAATTTCTAATTGACAATCGTCTTTGGCGATCGCTATAGTTTGATGGGGACTACCGGTTAAGAAAGAATATTGACCAAAAATTTCATTGACGCTCAAGGTTTTTACAGGAGTTAGATCGGTTTGGGAATCTAACAGCTCAACGCTTCCTCGCTTCACGATGTAAAGACTTTCACTGGGATCTCCCTGACGATAGAGAACTCTCCCCTTAGGATAACTAGCAACTAATAAAAATTGGGCAATTTCTTGTCGTAATTCTCGGGATAATACTCGAAACAGGTCAATACGTTTTAAACGACTGCAACTTTGAGTAAAACGACGACGTTCCTGCTGGGTTAAATGAGCCAAAGTGGTCGAAGGTTTGCGCAAAAATCCTCCAGAACGATTTACCAACTGGTTGATGTAGGTAAAGAATAAACTGCCAATGATCGAACCAATGACCAATTCTAGGATATGTCCCTTTTCTCTGGCACTGCCGACTAAATCAATAACTAAAGCTGCCAGTAATGCTCCTCCGCCAAAAGCCATCAAAAAAGCCAGCGCACGATTTTTTGGAGTCCAGATCAGGGCAGTCAGTGAGCCCAAAGGCATCGAACAAGCACTAACCATTCCTGCAATTAAAGCATTTATCCAAATAGACTGAGACACTTTATATTATTTTATGTATTGAATAGCTATGTTTTTTCAGGAATTATTGGAAGCATAAGCTTTCCGTGGTTCACAAACAAAATTTAAATTACGATAAGTGTTGCTATTGCTTAATTATAGAATAATACTAATTAGCATATAAAATTTAAATCATTGCATAGAGGAGGAACTGGAACTTCCCAAAATTTGAGCTAGTGATTGACGAGTTTATTGATTTTGAATACGGGCAACAAAATTTTCAAATCATTCAAGAATTCATTACTAGATATAAATAAAGCGATCGCGTTAATCTGAGGACTAAGTAAATAAACTTTAGCAAAATACTTCCCTATCTCCCTGTTTACCACAGTAAATTTCGCTCACCCGTCTCTCTGAATCGTTCATCGTGAGCAGCCTAAGGCTGGCGTTACACAAACCCATGGGCGTTCATCAAAATTAATTTATATATCAAATAATTTTGATGTAATATAAAGTCGCTCCCAAATTTTAATTGGAGAGGGAAAGATGAATGTTCAAGACAAAATACCTGCAAAATCTTTTCAGTTTCTGGCTTTAGGGCTAAGTGCAGCATTCTTAGCTGTTGCTACGCCTCTAGTTTCTCAAGAAATTCCATCAATAAACATTGATGGTTCCAGTACCGTGTATCCCATCACCAAAGAAGTTGTCGAAAGATTTCAAGTTGATAAAGAAGAAGCAGTAGAGATTAATCTTGAAGTTTCTGGAACAGGTGGTGGTTTTGATAAATTCTGCCGCGGAGAAACCGATATCAGTAATGCTTCACGTCCGATTCAACTAGATGAGATGGCAGCCTGTAATCAGGCAGAGGTTCGTTATATCGAATTACCTGTTGCCTTCGATGCCTTAACGGTAGTGGTCAATCCTCAAAATAATTGGCTAGATAGCATAACGCTGAACGAATTAGAAAAGATTTGGTCACCAGTCGCGGAGCAGAAAATTACCCGTTGGAATCAGATTAAATCCAGTTTTCCGGATCAGCCTCTAAATCTCTATGCTCCTGGAACTGATTCAGGGACTTTTGATTATTTTACTGAAGCGGTAATCGGAGAAGCTGGTGCTAGTCGTACTGACTATACTGCAAGTGAAGATGATGACATCTTAGTTAAGGGAGTTAGTCAAGATCCTAATGCCTTAGCTTACTTCGGCTTAGCATACTATGAGCAACATGCCGACGAGATGAAAGCTGTGGCGATCGATAGTGGGAATGGAGCGATCTTACCTTCTAGGGAAACAGTCGAACAAGCACAATATCAACCTCTTGCTCGCCCTTTATTTATTTACATCAATGCAGTTTCAGCGCAGAAGAATCCAGCTTTGAGACAATTTATCGATTTTTACCTCGAACAAGCACCAGAAACAGTAAACGAAGTAGGGTATGTTCCTTTGCCAGAAGAAGCTTATCACATCGATAAAGTAACCTTTCACAGAGGAGAAGTCGGAACTGTTTTTGAAGGACAGTCACAATTTTACCTCACTATTCCCGAACTGTTACGCAGACAAGCCCGATTTTAATTATCGTCGCTACGCTCTGAAAGTATTAGGTGCTAGGTGGAGCAGGAAATTCAACCTAAAACCTAACTCCTAAAACCTAAAACTTAAGAGCTAACCCCTAATTCCATAAGTCAGTAACCCTATGAATTCAGAAAGTCCGCAAATCAATGCCAAAGCCGTTAAAGCTGGGAGTCAACTAAGTTTTTTTGAGAAATACCTTACTCTATGGGTAGTTCTCTGCATTTTAATCGGGATTGCTCTGGGGAGAACCTTTCCTGGGGTTGCTCAAACTCTGGATGCTATGAGTATCTATAATGTTTCACTGCCGATCGCGATTTGTCTGTTTTTCATGATGTATCCCATTATGGTGAAGATTGACTTTTCCCAAGCGGTGAAAGCAGCGCGAACCCCGAAGCCTGTAGTTTTGACCCTGGTGATCAACTGGCTGGTTAAGCCCTTTACAATGGTAATATTTGCCCAGTTTTTCCTGGGTTGGTTATTCCAATCTTGGTTATCGGAAACTGAGGTTATCAGAGGGGTAGAAGTTACTTTAGCTAATTCCTATATTGCAGGAGCAATTTTACTAGGGATCGCTCCCTGTACGGCAATGGTGCTGATGTGGGGCTATCTATCCTACAGTAACCAAGGACATACTTTGGTCATGGTGGCGGTTAATTCTCTAGCGATGTTGTTTCTCTATGCCCCATTAGGAAAATGGTTACTATCAGCGAATAATCTCACTGTTCCCTGGCAGACTATTGTGCTATCGGTATTAATTTATGTTGGTTTGCCCTTAGCAGCAGGAGTTTTTAGCCGTTACTGGATTTTTAGGTATAAAGGAAGACGCTGGTTTGAGGAACAGTTTCTACATTATCTTTCTCCAATCGCGATCGCAGCTTTACTACTTACTTTGGTATTACTCTTTGCTTTCAAAGGTGAACTAATCGTCAATAATCCGCTACATATTTTATTAATTGCCATTCCGTTATTTTTACAAACCAATTTTATTTTTCTGATTACCTATGTTGCGGGACTAAAATTAGGGCTTGATTATGAAGATGCTGCGCCGGCAGCCTTAATTGGCGCGAGTAATCATTTTGAAGTTGCGATCGCTACTGCGGTAATTTTATTCGGTTTAAACTCAGGTGCAGCTTTAGCCACAGTAGTTGGAGTACTAATTGAAGTACCAGTAATGTTGATGTTGGTGGAATTTTGTAAGCGTACGGCTAATTGGTTTCCCAGACATCCCGAAAAAGCAACTTTACTCGATCCTCGTTGTGTAAGTCCTTACAGTTGAGTATTGGGAGATATCTAATTAATAGATTAAATTATAAAAATTTTGCTTCGTAAAAGTGGGAAGATTTGAGCTCTAGAATGGCTAAAAGCTTTGGCTAGCAAGAAAATAAGCTAATTTTTGCGTTTTGGACACTGAAGTTTTGTGAAGATTGAATGAAGATTTAGATAAAAAACTGTAAAGAGATAAAGAAGAAAAAAATGAGGACTATTTTTCTAGTAATAATATGTAAGTGAAAATACGTAATTTTGCTTGAACTACAACCACTTCTTTTTTAATAAATATTTTATGCAGCAGGTTAATATATTGAATATTGCTATTAGTAATTTATCTCAAGATGAATTATTGAAGCAACTGGAAAGAAAAGGAGGTGTTGTATTTACTCCCAATGTCGATCATCTGATGAAGATCCAAAAGGATCGCGAATTTTATGAGATATACGGCAAGTCTGACTATAGAGTTTGTGATGGCCAAATATTATTTTGGACGCTAAAGCTGTTGGGGAAACCAGTCAAGGAAAAAATTTCAGGTTCTCGTTTTTTTCCTGCTTTTTATCAGTATCACAAAGACAAAGAAAATACTAAAATTTTTTTGCTAGGTGCTGGTCCTGGAGTAGCAACTAAAGCGCAAAAAAATATTAACCGTAAAGTTGGCAGAAATATAGTTGTTGATACCTATTCTCCTCCTTTTGGCTTTGAGAAAGACAACTGCGAATGTGACTATATTGTTGAAAGAATTAATAATTCTGGAGCCAATGTGTTAGTTGTTGGAGTGGGCGCTCCTAAACAAGAAAAATGGATCATAAAGTATAAAAAATATTTAACTAGTATTGACACTTTTTTAGCAGTGGGAGCCTCGATTGATTTTGAGGCGGGAAATAAAATTCTAGCTCCCAAATGGATAAGTGATGCTGGATTAGAAACTCCCTATAGACTCCTAAGCGAACCTCGAAGACTTTGGAGAAGATATTTACTAGAACATCCTCCTTTCTTTTATTTTATGCTACAAGAAAGCTTTAAGTTGTATAAAAATCCTTTTGCCTAAACTTTTTTTAATTCTTTTTTTACACACAAAATATTACAAACGACGCAAAGATATTAATTATGAAACTAGTTTCTAATGTTCACAATAATAGTACCGTTAACAATATCCTAACTATTGATGTAGAAGATTGGTTTCACATTTTAGAGCTACCTTCTGAAATTCCAGTTAAAGATTGGATCAAACTTGAAAATCGAGTTTTAAAAAATACTTTATCTTTGTTGAATCTCTTAAGTCGTTACAATGCTAAAGCAACATTTTTTGTTCTAGGGTGGGTTGCTCAATATTGTCCTGATTTAATTAGAGAAATTGAAAAACAAGGACATGAAATTGCTACCCATGGATATAGTCATCGACTGATTCGTGATCTTACCCCTAAAGAATTTGCTCAAGATGTGAGTCTTTCTTTAGAATATCTGTCACGGGCTACTAGTAAACCAATTCTAGGTTATCGCGCTCCAGGATTTTCGTTGACTGAAGATTGTTTATGGGCTTTAGATATTTTGCTGGAACTTGGTTTATCCTATGACGCTTCAGTTTTTCCCCTGAAAAGAAATCATGGAGGATATAAAAATTTTACTGGAGAAGGAGGGTTCATTAATACTCCCAAGGGTCGGCAAATTTTAGAAGTTCCAGTGACTTGCAATAATTTTTTGGGTAAAAAGCTTTACGTACTAGGCGGTGGTTATTTTCGTATTTCACCTTATTGGGTAATTGCATCAGGTATTAAACAATTAAATCAGCAAGGAAAACCGGCAATGATCTATTTACATCCTAGGGAGTTTGATCCTTTGCAACCTCGCTTAGAAATGAGCAAAGTTCGCTCATTTATGAGTTATGTTAATCTTCATACAACAGAAACTAAGCTGGAAAAACTTTTAAGCAATTTTCGGTTCAATACGATTAAAAATATTTGGCAATTATCATCAGTTCCTAAACTTACAGAATTACAAGCTGCTTAACAGAGCTTAGCCCACGGAAGACTATGGTGCCGGGATGGGAGGAGTATTTTGCTAAGGTTTATCTACTTAGAACTAAGATTACATGTAATTCCTCCATTTCCCCCCTGCTGCATTAGTTAATTACTATTTTGGATTAGTAGAATTATCTCATCGATCGCTTGACGGGAGATTTTATTTTTTTGATCGGAGTTATTGACTAAAATACTGAAAACTATTGTTTTCCCGCCTGCTATTTCTAGATATCCTGACAAGCTAGCGACTCCTGTTAATGTTCCGGTTTTTCCCCAAAGATTAATCGGACTCTTAGCTTGGCGAAAACGATTTTTTAAAGTACCATTAACTTTGGCGATCGCTAAAGATTCTCGGTAAATCTCACCTTGGTCAGTCCTTGCGATCGCAGACAAAAGCTCTACTAATAATTTAGGGGTAATTAGGTTATGACGGGATAAGCCCGAACCATCTTCTAAAACGTAGCTTTCGGGGTCAATTTTTAATTTAGTTAAACTAAGTTCGATTGCTTCGGTATCGCTATCAGTATTTAATTTTTTGCCAAGAATTTTAAGAATTGCTTCGGCATATAAGTTATTACTATCTTGATTAATTTCCGCCAATAAAGTTGGTAAGGGGGGCGACAAAATCTTGGTAATAATTTGGGCTTGAGAGTTATGATTTTCTTGATTAATAATTACTGCTTGATTAACACGAATACCTGATTGTAATAACAAATTACTAAAAGTTTCGCGAACATAGTTGCCAGGATCGATGATTGCTAAATCCCAAACATCTGCACCATGATCGACAGGAATGTCTCCTAATATTTTTAATACTGGTTGACCTAAGATTCCATCAAGCTGAATATTATAAGTCTGATCTGCCGTAGTAGTTATAGCTTCATTAGATACTTGCCATTGTTTAAAAGCAATCTCGTCAGACCAGTTTAAACTTACTTTTTGGCCAATCTTTTGCGGCAACACTGTCAGGGTAACAGAATTTTCATTCAGGATTAAACTATTAACTGCTGTAGCATAGTAACTATAAATATCTGACCATTCCCATGAAGGATTAATGAGGAAATTGTCAAAATAACTATCGTCAATTATTAACTTGTCTATGCTTTTAATTCCTAGTAGTTGCAACTTGCGTACTATATCGTTTAAGCTTTTGGTAGATAAAGTGGGATCTCCTCTACCGCTAATGATTAAACTATCTAAAGATGGTGGTTTCCCTACGCGATAAATAGGGGTTGTAATGCGAAAATTTTCTCCCAACTCCAATAATGCAGCAGCCGTAGTTAAAAGTTTGGTATTGGAAGCAGGAATAAAATATTTCTCGGCGTCTAAACTATAGATAGTACATCCCGAATCTAGGTCTTGGACGAGAATCCCCCAACGGGCTCGCTCAAACTCAGGACGATTGATAATAGCCTCAATACCAGAAAGATCTCGATTACAAATTTTAGTTTCTTCTGCTCTGACATCAGTCGCAATCAGCCCCAGAAAGAAAATAGATAAAATTTGTAAAAAAATATAACCTTTTTTGATCATCATAAAATCAAGATTTATTGAAAATCCCTTTGTGATTAGCCATAATCTATGTATCTTTAATTTCTTCTGTGGCAAAGCAAGGCGTTTTTCCCATTTACGAGATACGAGGAAATGATAAAAATTAACGGAAAAAGAGCCTATATTACCTATACCCTGATCTTTATAAACCTGATGGTTTTTCTCTTAGAAATGCGATCAGGAGGTAGCACTAATCTGCAAACGCTCTATACATTAGGTGCTTTAGTGGCAGAAAACGTTAAGCAGGGAGAATGGTGGCGGTTACTAAGTGCCAATTTTCTTCATTTTGGGTGGCTTCATTTAATTTCTAATATGCTAGCTTTATTGTTCATCGGTAGTATAGTGGAACTTAGCATTGGTGTCGAACGTTATTTAATTATTTATTTCCTGAGTGGTGCAGGTTCGATGCTCGCTTTTGCCCTCTTAGCAGATTATATAGGACAGGTTCAGGTGGTACTCATGGGAGCTTCTGCCGCTATTATGGGGACAATTGGCACCATGTTGGTAACTTCTTGGCAAGCTTGGCTCAGACATAAAACCTACCTTAATGCAAAACGTTTACGAACAGTAATTTTTGTGATTGTTTTACAATTTATTCTGGATAACATAATCCCCAGCGTCAGTTTTTACAGTCATCTTTTTGGCTTTACGATTGGCTTTATGATTAGCCTGATCTTACTGCGATGGAACTTTAGTTTTAAATAAGTTAAATCAAGTGAACGAAACTTATCAAGCATATATTAACCGAGTTGCTCAACTCACTCTTCCTGCTACTTATTCGACGCAGTTACAAACCATTCAACAATCTCCGAAGTTTGTTGATGGTCAAGCCATTTCTTTTCCCGGCTATAGTGTAATTACTCCTCCCAGTAACGAAGATCATATTAATCAAGAATTTTACACCAAAGTTCAATTGCTCCAACAACAATTATTAGAACAATTAGAGCCAGACTTAATAATTCCTTTGCCACCAGAAAGTTTTCATTTAACATTAGCTGATCTGATTTGGGGCGATAGCTATCAGCAAGCTGTTACCGAAAATGC
Source organism: Xenococcus sp. MO_188.B8 (assembly GCA_030065615.1). Lineage (GTDB taxonomy): Bacteria > Cyanobacteriota > Cyanobacteriia > Cyanobacteriales > Xenococcaceae > Xenococcus. Next base: position 10,786 of record JASJDR010000147.1, read on the forward strand.
AGAATTTGAAGACCAACTAAGGTCACAAATCAACCAGAGCTTTCAACAGTACCACAATCTAGAACAACATTTTAAGAATATTCAATGGCAGTTATGGGGAATATCAATTAGACCTCGGGCAATTATGGCCTGTTTAGCTCCTAAAGATCAAGAAAGTTATGACGCTATTCTTAATTTAAGACGTTGTTTATATCAAAATGAAGGCTTGATCGGCTTAGGTATCGAGCAGCAATATGATTTTACTGCCCATATAACCTTGGGTTATTTCAATCAAATTGCTCCTGATTTAAATCGGGCACAACTGTGTATTATAATCTCTCAAATAGCCGATCACTTATTAGATGGAGAACCAGCAATTATGCAAATTCTCAAGGGCGAGTTACGTAAATTTGATAATATGATAAATTACTATCGTCAAACTGATTGGTCATCAATTTCTTTCGCTTAGAAGTTGTCAGGAATAATAGGAGAAAATAACTGTGGCAGGACATAGTAAATGGGCTAATATTAAAAGACAAAAAGCAAGAGTAGATGCCAAAAAAGGTAAAACTTTTACTCAGTTATCCCGTGCTATCATTGTTGCAGCTCGGAATGGAATTCCTGATCCAGCAGGAAATTTTCAACTACGGACAGCTATCGATAAGGCTAAAGCAGCAGGAATTCCTAATGATAATATTGAAAGATCTCTGGCTAAAGGAGCAGGTACTTACCAGGAAGATGGTGTAGTTTTTGAAGAAATTCGCTATGAAGGTTATGGAATAGATGGGGTAGCCATTTTAATTGAGGCTTTAACCGATAATCGTAATCGGGCTGCTGCTGATATTCGAGCGGCTTTTAGTAAAAATGGCGGGAATTTAGGGGAAACTGGTTGCGTAAGTTGGATGTTTGCGCAAAAAGGTGTTGTTACTTTAGAGGGAGAATTTGCCGAAGATCTCTTACTCGAAGCCTCTGCTGAAGCGGGAGCCGAGAATTACGAAATTATCGCAACAGAAAATAGTCAAACTGCCGAGGTTTTTACTGAAATTACCAATTTAGAAAGCCTCCATGAAACTTTAAAAGAATCAGGTTTACCCGTAAAAGAAGCAGAGTTACGCTGGATTCCTAATAATACTATTGAAGTTAATGATCCTGAAAAAACGCGATCGCTGATAAAATTAGTTGATACTTTAGAATCTCTTGATGATGTTCAAAATGTAACCACTAATTGCGATCTTTCTAATGTTAAATAGCAAATCTTAATTGTTATTTATTATTAAATGTTATTTGGCTTTTGGCTGCTAGATGTACTCTTTCTTGTTCTACAATGAATAATTTCTACTGCTAATTTAATGGCGGCTTTCATACTATTTGCATCAGCAATTCCTTTTCCTGCAATATCAAACGCTGTACCGTGATCGGGAGAGGTGCGAATAAATGGTAAACCAATAGTGGTATTAACGGCGCGATCAAATGCCATTAACTTAACAGGAATTAAACCTTGATCGTGATACAAAGCTAAATAAGCATCCGCAACCCCAGATGGGCGTATCCCTCTATTTGAATCTGGTACAGACGTGTCGCCGACAAGTCTCTTCTGACTCTTGACTTCTAAATTGCCATACCAAGCTTGTCCAGGTTTGACCCACATGGTATCAGGAGGTATTAAGCCGATTAATTTTATATTAGGATGGCTGCGTTTTTCCTTTTCTAGCCAATCCCCAATCCAATCTATTTCTTCTGTTCCTAATTGCCCAGCTTCTCCGCTATGGGGATTTAAACCCGCGATCGCGATTGTCGGGTTACTAATGCCAAAATCGGTTTGTAGTGATTCAATTAAGAGATCGAGTTTCAGAGATAATAACTCAGGAGTCAAAGTCTGAGGTACTTCTGCTAAAGGTATATGGGTTGTTGCCAGAAGAGTGATTAAATGCCAATTAGTGTAAGGAGAGCGTGCGGCAAATAACATCCCAAATCTATTGACCCCTGCACCTTGAGCTAAGACTTCTGTTTGCCCAGGATAATTATAACCTGCTTGTTGCCAGAGATTTTTGGCGATTGGTGCGGTGACAATACCTTGAAATTGCCCTTGATTGGTAAGATTAATCGCAGTTTCTAAATAATCAAAACTCGCAGCTCCAGTGCTAGCATTACCTTGTCCCCAGAGGAAAGATTCGTTAAACGGGCGATCGATAATCTTTAAGGTTTGAGGATCGACTAAATCTTCTGGAGATAAATTACTATGGCGCAACAGATGCTCGTAGGTTTTTTGTAATGCTGAACGACTGCCAATGACAGCTATTTCACAATCTAAGTTTAAATCGGCTAAAGCTTTGAGAATTACTTCTGAGCCGATTCCCGCGGGATCGCCAATGGTAAGAGCTAGATGAGGAATTTGGGGCATTTATAACTTACAATATCTTAATGATCACTGGGATATTATTTTAATCTCAGAGTACTAATAAATCTTAAATAAATTCTTGGGAGATACCACGATGAGCGCAGAAAGTATGTTAGTTAATGGAATGTTTTTATGCATGATTTTAGTGTTAGTAGGATTAGCATGGGGTTTCTTAATCCTGAAAATCCAAGGTGGAGAACCAGAATAAGCTTAATCTTTTTCTAGATAGCCAACTCTATTTTTTACGAAGTTAGGGGTAGCCTCGCCGTAAAACGACGGGGGTCTCTCTAATAAAAAGAGATCGCATTTTACTAAAACGCGATCTCTTTTGGTTCTTAAATAATTTTTAACCGAAGGTTACAGTAGTAAGACTAATAAGTAGAGAGACTCCTTCTTAAGCCCTTTAGTCCTGGTCCTTTGAAGACTTCATCCTTACATTAACCCCAGAGTTTTTCGAGAACTGTATTTGGGGCAATATCGGCCATTTTACCAGTAGGAGAAGGAATGTTAACGTATTGTTCGCTCAGAGGTGGTAAAAACTTCTTGCTATCACTAGCCGAATTAAATAAAGCAATAGTGTAGGTTCCCACAGCAACTGCCAGAGAAATCGATACTGGTTCAGTAGACAAAAATAGATTTGCTCCTGCAATAATTGCTGCTGACTTACCAATATCAGAAGGCGCAGAAACCTTCAGTTGGGGATGAGACTCTAGTATTTGGGTTACCCATTCTCCATTATCATTATCTTGGAATAACACAATCGGCATTTCTGGTTGTTTATTTTGAATATCGGTGATAATTGATTGCCAATTTCTCGCAGGATAACTTTCATCTTTGCTATGCAAGAGAATATAGCCACTACGAATTCCTAAACCTTTTTGCCGTGCCTCTACCCAATCAATATCTTCTTGGGGAACATTAATTTTGACCTGGGGACAATCAGCTTTAATATTCAATCCAGCTAGGGAACTATGATACATCTCGGCAGCATATTGATCCTTTTTCAAAGGTATTGCCTTAGAAAATAACCACGAGTTATTACTTTTATCGCCTATTCTGATGGGAATACCATTGAGCCATAGTAATGATGTTACTGTCCAGGGAGTTCCAAAACTGAGAGCTGCTTCATATTCGCGATCGCGTATAATTCCTAAGAGATCGAGATAGTCTGCCATAGAACTGCGATCTTGGTAGTCAAATAATAGGACATCATTAACATATTTACAAACCCGATAAGCTTTTTTTGCTCTCGGTTCGACTAAAACATCGATTTTCGCATTGGGATAGGTACTATGGAGAGTCTCCAGAGTAGGGAAAAAATTGATTTGAGCGTCGATTCCGCCAGGTATCAGGGCTAGTATTCGCATCTTAGGGAGAAAATATACACCTTATCTCTATATACATCTGTGCACAATTTTAATGGATGATAGAGAAAAACAGATTTATTTTTTTGGGAAATCAGGCACATGCATTTATTAATTCCTGCTGCGGGAATGGGCAAAAGAATGGGAAGCGATCGCAATAAATTGTTATTAAAGCTTTTAGATCGCCCTTTACTAGCTTGGACTTTATTAGCTGCACAGCAGTCTCTAACTATTGATTGGATAGGAATTATCGGACAGCTGACAGATTTTTCTGATTTTCAAAAGATTGTGGCTAATTTGGCATTAACTAAACCAATCGAGTTTATTCAGGGAGGAGATACCCGACAAGATTCTGTTTACAATGGTTTACAAGCTTTACCTACATCGGCTACCAGGGTGTTAATTCATGATGGCGCCAGATGCTTAGCGACTCCTGAGTTATTTGATCGTTGTACAGCAGCTCTACAAACTTGTCAGGGTTTAATTGCCGCGATTCCCGTCAAAGATACGATCAAAATTGTTAATGAAAATCACATTATTGAATCCACCCCAGATCGTAGTAATCTTTGGGCAGCCCAAACTCCCCAAGGTTTTGAGGTGCAATTGTTAAAAGATTGTCACCGTCGCGGCAGAGCAGCGGGTTGGACGGTAACTGATGACGCTGCTTTATTTGAAAAATGCCAACTGACCGTAACTATTGTTGAAGGAGAAGAGACTAATTTAAAAGTGACAACAACCGTAGATTTAGCGATCGCAGAATTTATTTTAAAACAAAGATTGAGCAATAAGTAATCGTACCCAAATAAATGACCTATCGCGATGTGCCCCTATATAATCAGATGTTTTTTATAGGGAATGAACCTAGATTATGACTCCTGCCTTCTTCTTGTTTCTTCTTCATCGTTACTTCAAGAAATTGCAAAAATACAATATCTATTGTTACAACAATACAACTATTTGGTATCATTAACTGTATACACTTAAGTTATTTTACGTAAGTATATAGGTATAAATAAATAAATTGTTATCTAATATTGCAATTTTCATTTTAATGTTCTTAAAAAAATTTTCCAAGCTAAAGAAACTAAAGTCTTTGCTGATTTTCTTTTCCTTGGTAGGAGTTATATATAGCTTACAAAAAGAGCATCATAATAAATCTCAGCTCTCAACTCAAGCTAAAAATTATAATGAACAAATAGAATTGGCTAGAATAAATCTCAAAACGCAACAACTAGTTCCGACCTTTGGCTTTAAAAATATAAGAGCAGATTTAACTTATTTACAATTTGTGCAATATTTCGGGAATGAAACAGCAAGAAAGCAGACAGGATATACTTTAGTTCCTAGCTATTTTGAAACTGTAGTTCAATACGATCCTAATTTTACCCAAGCTAATCTAAGTCTGAGTGTTGCTAATTCTATGTATGCTGGTCAACCAGAAAAAACTGTGATGATCATGGAAAAAATTTTAGCATCTAGTTCTCCTGATTTAGATGATAGTTATTTAATTTGGTTTGCCAAAGGATTAGATGAATTATTATTTTTAGGGGATAACCAAGCTGCGCTAAATTCCCATAAAAATTCTGCTAAATCTGCAATAAATCAGGACAACAATAACCTTCATCCAATCACCAAGATTAACCAAAGAAAAATTGATTTTTTAGCAACAAATCCTGATACGACAGCAGCCCAAATCACAGCTTGGAAAACTGTCTTACCCCATGTTATCGATCCCAATAACCATCAAAAGATTAGCGATCGCATTGCCTTTTTGGAACAGAATTTAAGCGATTAAACCCATAATCAATTAATGTTGCAGCAAATATCATAGATCTCTAAAATTTAGAATAATTATCTTATCAATAGTAAACGCGATCGCGATGATAGAATCCTATAGACATCTAATTCGCTTATCTCAAGGACAATTAAATCTTTTGGAAATTTGTCCGCCTAAGTTTCAACAGATTTATTTAAATAAATTAACTTCGTTACCAGATCCAGAAACTGAAGACAAGCAAACCTGGGGAAGTAGGTTTCATTTACTGATGCAACAGCGAGAATTGAGTCTGCCTATTGAGCATCTATTAGCAAAAGATCAAGAATTAGATCGTTCTTTACATGCTTTATTACAAGCTGCGCCAAATATCTTAGACCATAGTAATAATCAATGGCGAGAAGCAGAACATGCTCGTACTTTAAATTTTGGTAATTATTTATTAACGGTCATTTATGATTTATTAGTTGCCGATGAGCATCAGGCACAAATTATCGACTGGAAAACTTATCTGAAACCCCAAAGTAAAAGTAAACTGGCCCATAATTGGCAAACTCGACTCTATCTCTATACGTTAGTTGAAACTTCAGAATATTTACCAGAACAAATTTCTATGACCTATTGGTTTGTCAAACTGCCCCATAAACCCGCAAGTCACGTCTTTAATTATGATAGTCGGCAACATCAACAAACAGCAACAGATCTACATAATTTATTGACTAATTTAGATAATTGGCTAGAAGAAGCAAAAGATTTCCCCCATCATCATAATTGTGAACATAAATGCCCTTATTATCAAGAATTACTTGCTCAACAAGATAATTCTTCTGCTTATTTACTTATTGATTAAAATTGCCATAAAAAGCTTTTTTATTAAAAGATAGCTGTTGTAACCTTTAGGAAAGATTAAGTTAGTAAGAGAAGAAGATAGATTATAGTAATATCCTATTGTAAAATCATTAAATCTAACGGATCATACAAAAAAGTCTTGTGTGAATTAAATAGAAGATAACATCTTAGAAAAGCTGTTAGCTCTTATGCATTTTAAGATAAAACCTTTAATATGATTTAAAAAGTCTGAAATATCTTGAAAGCTATTAGCTTTTGTACTTTATCTATAAAGTAGTTAGCGAAAAGAGAAACCGAGAAACCAACTGAGTTGATTCTTAAAGCTAATAGCCAAGAGCCAAGAGCTTAAGGAGTTAAATCTAAACGAAGCTAATCCACACCAGGCGTACAACAGTTTCGAATAATTTGTTTATTTGTTTAAACATTCATCTTTCGCTGACTAATTAACGTTTTTATCTTAGTAAATTCTATTAGATGAGAACGATCATAATTTATAAATCTAGAAGTATATAAGATTTATTAAACCCTTATTTTTTTGCTTGTAGGGTTAATTATTGCTCTAATTGTGTGCCAGGAGTATAAGATCTATGGACAAGATATTTTGTTTTACAATTCTATTCATATTCTACGAGAGAAACTGTAATAAAATTAACACAATAGTGCTTTCATGCCTATGACTGCAGTGGAAGAAGTTTTTATCAAAAAGTAGTTTGTAAATTTTTTGTAATATAAAAGTAGTAAGGGGCTCTTTTGCCATAACATAATTAACAAGTTACTTTTTTTACAAATAGTGCAAACAATTTCTAAAGAAGCTAATTTTGTCAATCACGAAACAGCAATTATAAATAGCAAACATAAAGCAATTAACCTTAAATTGAAATTTAGGTATTTTTCCATAGTTGCTCTATCCCTATTTCTAATGTTGAGAGATGAATATTAGACTTCAGGCTACTTCGTAGTGAACGCATTCCGCGCTCCCTAGGTCGGGGAACCCGACCGGGATCGCACCGCTTTTACGGCGGAGTACCGCTGACTACTTGAAATAAATACACTCTTTAAGACTCGTTAACGAGTAATAGCTATGTCTAATAAATTCTTAATGAACGGGGCAGGAAATCTCTTAAACAAACATAGTGAAGATGTAGCTGCAGTCGAAAATGATGATTCTAATCAATCAAGTTTAAGTCTGCAGAAATCCTCCAGCGCTGTCAAAGTGTATGAAGAAACTGTTGATTGGTCTCCCTCCTTACAAAACCTATTAGACCAACCCCCAGTAAACTTACCAAAGCGAATGATCCTAGGCGGAATGATATTTTTTATTGCCTTTGGGTTCTGGGCTTGGTTGGGGAAAGTCGAAGAAGTAGGAAAAGCTCAAGGAAAACTGGTGCCCAAAGGAGAAACCTATAAAGTTGAATCCGTCGAGTTGGGCAAGATAACTCACATTGCTGTTAAAGAGGGGGAAGAGGTCAAAGCCGGACAATTATTAGCTAAGCTAGATACAAACCTAGCAGTTAAAGAAGTTGAACGCCTGGAACAAATACTTGCAGCTTCCAAAATCGAATTGGGTCAAAAGCAAGCTCAGTTTGAGAGAGTTAACTTAGAATTTCAAACCCACGAACGAATTTCCGAAGCCGAGACTGTAGGAAAGCGCTCAGCAATTAATTCGGCTCAAAACAAAGCCCAAGTCCTGCGCCAACTGCTTCTTCAGCAAAAAGCTGAAATAGAAGCTTATCAGACAAGAAAAAAACTTCTAAATTCTGTCCCCCAAATCTCTCAAAAGCGTTTTGAGCAAGTGAGTCTAGAGTTAGAGGCCCACCAAGAACGATTGGCAAGGCTAAGGGAATTGGAAAAAAGTGGTGGTGTTTCCAAAGAATTTATTTTTCAAGCTGAACAAGCTCAGCGCCAAGCCCAGTTACAGCTATTAGAAAATAAAGCCCAAGAAATTACCAATGTCAGTGAACAGCTCTTTCAAGCCGAACAGTCATTACGCGATCTTGCTGAGCAAAAGACCCAAAGTCAAGGAGAATTAGCTTCAGCTCTCAAAGAAATCGAGCAACTTGAGGCAGACTTAAAGCGAACACAAGCTGAACGAAGCCGCATGATGCTAGAAGCCGAACAGAAAATTCAGCAACTTAAACTAGAAATAACCCAAATAGAAGCTAAAATTACTGAAACCCAAAATCTGTTGGCCACTGCCCAAACCAAGCTTCAAGAAAAGTTTCTCAAGTCGCCGATAGATGGCGTTGTCCTATCATTAAACGTTAAAAATTCAGGCAAAGTATTTAATCCTGGGGCAACTATAGCTGAAATATCGCCACGGGAATCGCCATTAGTCCTCAACGCAGTAATGCCGAACCAAGAATCAGGCTTTATCGAAATAGGAATGCCAGTGCAAATCAAGTTAGATGCTTATTCCTATCAAGATTTCGGAACTATCCCTGGGAAAGTAATCTCGATTTCTTCTGATGCTGAGTCTGATGAAAAATTGGGTTCAGTCTATAGTGTAGAAATAGAATTAGAGCAAGACTATATAGTTAAGGATCAAGAATTGCTCCGATTCAAGCCTGGGCAAACAGCCACTGCTGACATCATCATTCGTCGCCGTCGTGTCTTAGATCTTTTCTTAGACCCCATCAAGCAAATTCAGAAAGATGGCATTGATTTATAGAACTATTTATAGAACTATTAGCAACTTCAACTAAATATAAATGGAGAATAACAATGGAGCAGAATTTATCTTCTTTCTCTAGTTCTAAGCTTGACCGAGTAATGACTACCGAACAATTTAATCAAATTGTTGAAGCTATAATCTCGGGCAAATATTCTTGGGCTTGTGTATTAATTCTTCGCTTTGCTGGATATAATCCCTTGCATTATATTCCTTACCGAACCTATAACCGATTGCTCAAAGATAATCGTCTTCAGAGCAGACCCCAAGAAGTTGTGGCAACTTCTACCGTGGAAAATAAAACTGTTAGAAAATCTAAGTCTATTAGAAACTCCTCTAAGCAGCTTCAGAATCTTAGCTACCTAGAGGATCTTCAAGAGCAGTCTGCTAAGTTACGTGGCAGCAAGGGATGGGATCATTATGGCCCCGATTTCACACTAGACCCAGTTCAGTTTAGTCAATAGGTTGAACTGAAACATGTTTTGAAATCAAAATATTTTTTATGGAAGTGAGAGTCGTGAATAATTCGAATTTATCAGGGAGTGTCCCCTTTTTCATTGCAGAGGAGCAGACTCCAATACTGACATGGCTAAGAGAGCGGATTACCCTGGCTTCGGGACAAGATAACCTTCTCAATGAATTGAGTCAGATTTTTCAAATCGTTGATTTCCAACTAGGGGATCTCATTAGTAGCCCCTTAGATTTATCTGAGCCGCACAGTCAAGACGCATCAAATTCTCAGCTTTTATACGTAATCTGCGAAGGAAAGATTCGTCTCCTCAGCTTTGCTTTTGACCAAAAGCGGCAAGTTTCTATTCAGTTGTTAAAAGATGGAGAGACCTTTGGCGGGGATTCCTATTTTTGTCCATCTAGCTTAGCTTATCAGGCGATCGCAGCAAGTAATGTTAAGATTGCTAAAATACCCTTAAAAAAAATCCAACCTTGGTTAGACAAGTTTCCTGAACTGCAACCATGCTGGCAGTTAGGGGCTCAAGAGCGCCAAAAGTTAATTTTCTTTAAAAGCTATACTGAGATTCCTAATCTACCAAGTCATCGACTACAGGAATTTTGTTCCTATCTAGTAGATAAACGAATTCCTCAAGGAGAACAGCTAAATCAAGTAATAGCTACTGATACAGGTCGCTTTTGGCTACGCCAGGGTCAGATTCAAAATCAAACTTCAGATTTAGGTTTTGCCTGGGGTTATCCAGATCCAGTCCCAGTCGATTGGGTTTGCCAAACCGAATTATTCACTTATCATCTCCCGAAAGCAGATTGGGAAGCTGCTGCGGCAATCTCACCTATCCTAGCTAATGCTTTGGGAGCGAGTAGTCTATCCCAGCTAAATAGCAAATCTCATAATAGCAATATAAACAATAATGTAAACAATACTGTAGCTTTTTCCCCACCGCAGACTCCACCAAAATCCCATTCTGCTATTAGAAATGAGGCTCGTCCCCCTCAAGTTTCTCTGCCATCTTCAGAAAACGCAGCGCAAAAAGTTGATTTTCCCAAACCCTTAAAGCGGAAATTTCAGTTATGGCAAACTTATCCTTTTATTCAGCAGCAAAGTTCTTCTGACTGCGGTGCTGCCTGTTTGGCGATGATTAGCCAGTATTGGGGGAAGCGTTTTGGCCTTAACTTTTTGCGAGAAACAGCAGGAGTAGGACGTTCAGGCGCTTCTCTTAAAGGATTAGCTAAAGCAGCAGAAAAATTAGGATATCAAGCCAGACCAGTACGAGCTAGCTTAAGTCGTTTAGTCGATCAAAAAAATCCTTGGATTGCCCACTGGAAAGGAAATCATTACATTGTTGTTTATAAAGTTAAAGGCGATCAGGTTTTGATATCTGATCCCGCTCAAGGTAAATATCAGATATCCCGCCAAAAGTTTCTGGCGGACTGGACAGGATATGCTCTGTTACTAGATCCGACAGAGCAGCTTTATCAAGTTCCTGGAGAGAAACGTTCTTTAGGTCGATTCATCAGTTTGCTTTGGCCCTATCGTTATCTAGGCTTGCAAATTATTCTCGCTTCAGTACTAATACAGATCTTTGCTCTGGTTTCCCCTTTGTTTACCCAAATCATTCTCGATCAAGTAGTGGTAAGCAAAAGTCAAAGTACTTTAAACGTCATGGTTATTGGGGCATTAATCTTTGGTATTTGGGGTATTGGCTTATCTTCAGTCCGTAGCTATTTATTAAGTTATTTATCTAACCGCTTAGATCTTACGATGATTAGCGGTTTTATCAAACATGCCTTAAATCTTCCCCTTAAGTTTTTTGAATCCCGAAGAGTCGGGGATATTATCACGCGGGTTCAGGAAAACCAAAAGATTCAGCAATTTTTAATCGGACAAGTAATGCTGTCCTGGTTAAATCTGGTTTCTGGATTTGTCTATTTGTGTCTGATGCTTTACTACAATTGGCAACTTACCTTCTTGGTATTAGCGATCATTCCCCCAATTGTTATTTTGACTTTGGTGGCAACCCCTTTGTTACGTAAAATATCGCGAGAGCGATTTAATGCAGCAGCAGACCAAAATTCCTCCCTGGTCGAAATGCTAACGGGGATCTCGACGGTGAAAGCTGTAGCTGTAGAACAAGATTTTCGTTGGGGTTGGGAAGATAAATTAACGCATCAATTAAATGTACGCTTTAAAGGTCAAAAACTGGCAATCAATTTAGGACTGCTCAGTGGATTAATTAATTCTATTGGTGGTACTCTCTTGCTATGGTATGGCGCTAGCCTGGTCATTCAGGGACAATTAACTATCGGTCAGTATGTTGCCTTTAACATGATGAAAGGCCATATTATCAGCCCAGTCCTTGCTCTGGTTGGGCTTTGGGATGAACTTCAAGAAGTCTTAATTTCTGTGGAAAGGCTTAACGATGTCTTCAACGCTACACCTGAAGAAGAAAATCCAGCATCTTCAATGGTTGTGTCAAAAGTTCGGGGAGAAGTTCGTTTAGACAATGTAACATTCCGTTATGATTTTGAAGCAGAACGCAACGCCATTCAGAATATCTCTTTGGATGTCGGTGTTGGACAAACCCTTGCTATTGTCGGTCGTAGTGGTTCGGGGAAAAGCACCTTAGTTAAATTGCTCCAGGGCTTATACTACCCTACTAGTGGTCAAATTTGGATCGACGGACATGAGCTTCAGCATCTGTCTTTGCCATCTATCCGTTCTCAAATGGGAGTTGTTCCGCAAGATTGTTTCTTATTTTCGGGAACGATCTTGGAAAATATTACAATGCATCGACCTAATTTTAGCCTAGAACAAGTCATCGAAACAGCTAAATTAGCTGAGGCTCACCCTTTTATTCAAGCCATGCCCCTAGGATACAATACTAAAGTTGGCGAGCGCGGAACCAATCTTTCTGGGGGCCAAAGACAGCGTATTGCGATCGCTCGTGCTTTATTAGGAAATCCCCCGATTTTGATTCTTGATGAAGCTACCAGTGCTCTTGATACTGAGTCTGAGCGACGTTTTCAGGAAAATCTGGCGCGTCTGTCGAAAGAGCGGACTACCTTTATCATTGCCCATAGGTTATCAACAGTTCGTAACGCCGATTGTATCATTGTCTTAGATAAAGGCAATCTGGTAGAAAAAGGCACTCATGGAGAGCTAATTGCTCAACGAGGAATTTACTATCATCTCGCCCAGCAACAGCTCGATCTTTAAAACTCTTGCATAAATTCCATAAACGGCGTTGCTGATTTAAAACATGAATTAAATAGTAATACTAATATGGCTCTTGGTTTTTGGCTCTTGGCTATTAGCTTTTTGAGAACATATTACAGAAGATGATAAATTTGCTTTTCATA